>NZ_JAFHKK010000006.1 GCF_016937535.1 Sulfurospirillum tamanense
CACTTCTTTGGGCGTGTCGGGGTGACGGTTGACACTGTGGGGCTTACCAATGAGGTCTTCGACGCGGTGCCCCGTGATTTCTACAAAATTTTTATTGACGTAGGTAATGATACCTTTGGGGTCACTTTTGGTGACGATGGAGCTTTCATTGAGGGCTTTTTTATAATTTTCTAAAAAAGCCGTTACTTTGATGAGGCCTTTGGTGTTAAATACATGGGAAGAGATGTCTGAGATTACGCCTAAAAAATGAATGGCATTGTTATGTTCATCACGTACTACTTGCGTGGTGTCTTCAACCCACACGTAGTTACCATCGTTTTTGCGCAAACGGTAGGGTTGGTGGGTAAAAACGTCGACCTCTTTGTGTTGAAGCAACTCTTGTTCTACACGGTTAAGGTCTTCAGGGTGAATTAAATCCTTGTAATGAAGAGTTTGTTCTTGGAAAACCCTCGGGTCGTACCCGAGGGTTTTGGCAATGGAAGGGCTAACGAGTAAAACAGAGTGGATAGGGTCGTTGTCCCATTTGAAGTAGACGCTTGGGCTAAAATCTAAAAAACACTTTAACTCTGAAAAAGTAAAGTCGGGATGGTTTTTCGCGATTGCCACGTCTGCTCCTTGCGCGTTAAAAAGCATTATTGTAGCAAAAAACCACCCAACTTAAAAGCCCTAACGTAGGCCAGCGGCTAAAACATCGACACTTTTTAGTAACGCATTTTTCCAATCTTTAGATAATGCATCAAGAGGCACGACACTGCCGCCGATTTCTTTGGCAATTACTTGGGCGCTTTTGGTGGAAAATTGTGGCGCGACGAAAATAATATGCACGCCCTCGTGTTTTGCTTCTTTGATTAACGCAGCCAAGGCGGCAGGTTTAGGCTCTTTGCCCTCAATTTCAATGGCAACTTGCTCTAAGTTATAACGCGTGGCAAGGTAGCCTAAATTGGGGTGAAAAATCATAAACTTTCGGTGTGTTAGTCCTGTGAGTTTGGTGCGAATCTGTGCATCTAGGGCGTCTAATTCTGCTTCAAAATCCTGAAGATTGGCTTCATACAACGCTTTATGCTGGGGAAAAGCGCGTATGAGTGCGTTAGCGATGGTGTTAGCTTGGATTTTTACCAGCACAGGGTCTAGCCAGATATGTGGGTCAAGGGTGCCCTCTTTGTGCTCGTGTTTGTCTTGATGGTCATGCGCGTGTTTGTGGTCGTGTTTGTCTCCATGGTCATGTTTGTGTTTGGTATCTTCTTCATGGTCGTGGTCTGCGATGGGTTGTTTTGTCACATCGTGGTCAGTTTCAACCACCACTAACGCGGGGTTGGCGCTTTTGAAGCGGGGAATCCATGCCTCTTCAAAGTTAACACCAATGGCAAAATAGAGCGCACTTTTTTCCAGTTGTGCCATTTGGCTTGGGCGCGGTTCGTAGGTGTGGGGACTGTGGCCTGGCTGGACCATGACATTAATCTCTACAGTATCCCCTGCAATTTTTTCGACGAAATAGTGTTGAGGCAAGATGCTGACACTCACTACCGGTTTGGCATAGGAAAAGCCAAAAATAAGGCTAAACAACACAAGCAAACGTACCATTTTTTCTCCTTTTTTCTCGCAACTAAGTTGCAATAGTATAAGAAAAAGCGACTTAGTTGCACCTTAACAAAAAATGCGTTATGATGTGGGTTTAAAAGGAAAAAACCTTACATGTAAAAGGGTTTAAAGAGGAAAAATGAAAGAAGTGTCAACACAGCTTACCGCCCATAACATCAAGCCAACCCCTGCACGTACTGCAATTTTTGATGTGCTACAACATGCCTTGTCGCCTCTAAATTATGACCAAATTACAGACCAAATGCCAATGCGCATCAACAAGGCCACCTTTTACCGTGCCATCAGCATCTTTGAAAAAGAGGGGTTAGTGACTAAGTTTGAATCGGATGACCGTAAATGGTACTTTGAACTCTCACCTGTCAATCATGCCCATTTCATCTGCGAAACCTGTCACGAAGTCCGCTGTACTAACGTGCCTATTCCAAAAGCCAGCGAGGGCAATGCGGTGAAAAGTGTTATTTTAAAAGGAACATGCAAAGCCTGCCAATAGCTTTACATGTAACGGGCAATCACTGCATCTGGGATGGCCTTGGGGCGCTGGGTTTGTGTGTCGATGTAAACCCACACCGTGCTTGCCTTGGCAATCTCTTCCTCTCCGCGTAAAAACCGATACAAGCGTACACTTGCCGCTTTACGAAAACTCTCCGCCCAGGTTTGAATGACCAAGGTTTCGCCCTCAAAGGCGGGCTTAAGGTAGTCGATAGTGTGGGTTTTAGCCACCCATGTAGAGCCTTCTTCTTGCTGACGCAAGATAGTGTCGCCCACGCTTTGAGAGTGCGCCGTAGCGGCGTCTTGCATCCACTGAACGTATAAGACATTGTTAACGTGACCGTTGATGTCGATGGCACTTTTGGGGATGGTGAGGGTGTAGCAAAAACGGGGATTCATGATGTTCCTTTTTGATAGAAGTATACCCAAAAGTGATAATGCACGTTACAGCTCCTTTAGCCCCTTTTAACCCACCGCACGTTACTATCGTGAAAAATATAGAAGGTAATACTATGAGCCAAACCAAGTGGGATGAAAAAGCGGCCAATTATGTTCGGTTTTCGGCAAAGCCTGATGCCTTCGGGCAGCGCGTGTTTGACACGCTTGAGGCATGGGGTGTGGAGTTTGTGGACAAAACCATTCTTGATATTGGGTGCGGTACAGGGGTGTATACCTTGCATCTTGCTAAAGAAGCAACAAATGTAGATGCTCTTGATTTTTCCAGCGAAATGCTAAATATCCTACAATCCGATGCAAAAAGTAATGGTATTCATAATATTAAAACTATTCATGACCGTTTTGACACCTTACCATGTAAGGCACAATACGACCTTGCATTTTGCTCCATGAGTCCTGCAGTGAGCTCTCCTGCTATGTTTGAAAAAATGCACGCGTGCGCTAAAGAAAAAGTCTTTTTAGGGTGGGGTGGCAAACGCAAGTCTTCGTTGCATGATCCTATTTTTGAAGCCTTTGGTACCCAATACAATGCCCCGCGAGGAGGGGTTGAACTCAAAGCATGGCTAGAGGCTCAGGGAATTTTCTTTACATGTAAGGTTTTGGAGGAAACGCGTACAAGCTACATGGACGTTGCAAAAAGTGTGGAAAATGTCGCATGGCACTTGGGCATCAACGAGGTAACTTTTGACCCAGAAACACTCAGCACTTTGGTTGAAAAACATGCGGATGAAAATGGTATGGTAGAAAATATAATCGAATCAGAAATGGTGCTAATGGTGTTTTAGTGTGGCGCAGGTGCGCCACTGTGTTATAAAAGTTTTTTACTGAGTGTAAAAAAAGTGCGAACGGTCAACCATTGCACCCACACCAAGGGAGCCAAAAGCCCGTAAAATAGTGGCGAATAAAGGCTTACGATGTTGTTAGCAACCAAACCTGTCATCAAAAAGAAAAACCCAAACACAAACAGTGCTACACCTGGGCAAATGATAGCAAAGCTCACAGGCGAGCGCGTACATCCGTGAATGTAAGTGTTAAAATAGCCCACCTGCTTCATGACTCTGTAGCCGATCCAGCCAAACATGAGTTGTAAAGAAAGCACCGTGGAGCCTAACAAAAAGAGAAACCAGTTAGCACCGTGAGATAACCCCATAAAGTTGTGTGCTACACCAAAGCTAACACGAATAACAGTGATGCCCAAAAGGGTTAAAATAGGAATCATTACCCATAAACTCACACTTGTTTCAGCATGAATTCCCTGCGCAAATATATCACGCATGGCAAAGACGGTTTTCAAAAACGCCAAAGTAATGGCAAGAACGCTAAAAAAAACAGCACCAAAAATACCCAAAGCAGAGACCAAAGGCAAGCTGCTCATGGCGCCAGGCGCGGCAAATCCCACTCCAACCATACTAAAGGCAAAGATAGCAAGCAGTTGGCTAAAATTGTTGTTGGTGGTTGGGTTAAAGTTGCCCGTGATGATGAGCCGTGTTAAATAGGTGCCATAAACCCTAAGCGCATATAAACCAACCCCTAAAAATGCCAACAATGCCAGAGGAAAAAGCCACTCAATCACACTCCAAAGATTGGGTACAAAAGTGGCACCCAGTACAAAAGCCACATTGATAGTCATGGCGTAAGTCAAAGGAAGAGCCATCAATGAAACTTCGCCGTTAGTTTGCTTAAGTGTTTCAAACGCAGCGGTGTGTTTAAACAGGCGAAATTGGCGGATGTTCCAAAAAAGCAAAGTGATGTGTTTGTATGCAAAAAAGAGAATTCCAGCAAGCGCGCCCCCAACTAGTGGAAGGTAAGTAGGGTGCGCACTTCCCCAAGAAAACAAAGCATTGGCGGTCACCATGGGGGTAGTGGGGTGGGGAAGCAAGAAATTGAGGTACATAAAAAATGAGACCGCTAGCCCTCCCGCACCCAACGAGGCGAGAAAATACAAGGGCGAATAATCTTCTTTGAGAGTGAGCGATTGCGACATGATGTCTCCTTGGGTGGCATTTAAGCCACGGTATTGTAAACTTGGTTGACAGTTTAGCGCGTGAAATGTAGTTTGTCAAGGAGGTTGACAATGTGGAGTGGACAACAGGATATAAAATTTTTACTTTTAGATAAGCTCGCGTGGGTGGAAGAGTTTTCGCGCCAAGAGGCAAAAGCGTACGGGTATGAAGACCACGACATTCTCTCTTCGTCGGGGATACTCACCTTTGTAGATCATGGCGTGGTCACTATTTCATCCATTGCAAAAAAGTTGGGGATTAGTCGCCAAGCGGTGCATAAAAATGTGCAAGCTTTAGCAAAAAAAGGCTTTTTGTGTTTGTGCGAAGGACAAGACAAGCGGGAAAAAATGATTTGCATGACACCTCACGGGGAAGCATTGTTGGCGTGCCGTAAAAACGTGATGGTAAAGGTAGAAAAAGCGATTGCGCAAACGCTCGGAGAAGAGGCATTGGCACAGCTAAAAACACTCCTAGGAAAACACTGGGAAGAAAACAAAGTGTGAATGCCATTTTGGGTGAAAAATGTGTAAATGGTGAAGTTGCGGTTTAAAAAAGTGGTGACCCATACGAGACTCGAACTCGTGTTACCGCCGTGAAAGGGCGGTGTCCTAACCGCTAGACGAATGGGCCGTGTTTTTGTTGAGGATGGAATTGTACCTCAGTAAAACTTAAAAAAGAATAAAATAATGAGGGTTTTTAAAAGCTTTTTTGGGGTGTAAAAAACATTACATGTAAACCTTTTTTACACGCTTTTTTACCTCCTAAACGCCTTATTTTTTCTATGCTACAATACCGCCTGAAATGGAGGCGAGCATGAAGCATTGGATACTTTTTTTAAGTCTATTGTTCTTAGGGGGATGCGCCCTAAAGCCCCTCATTTATGAAACTTCAACCGTTCATCTCACCCTAAAAATACCCCAAATTCGTCTTTCTGATATGGCGTTTGTGCGCCACAGCGCTACCACTACAAACATCCAAGTCTTTACTGCTGGTCAAGTGGTTTTAGACCTTGTGGTGGGAGACTCCTTGTGTCTTAATGGCACGTGTTATGATAAAACCGCTTTTAATCGCCACTTTTTTAATGCCCCCCATTATCCTGAGCTTTTAGAAGAGATTCTTTTAGGTCGGCCCATTTATGAAAGCAGAGGGCTAGAGAGAAGCGCGCAAGGGTTTAGCCAACATTTTTCCTTGCGCGGGCGTGAAATTGCGTATGAAGTCACTCCCGCTTACACGTTGTTTCGCGATACACAGCGGGGAATTTTGATGCGGATGGCATCCCCAAAGGAGAACAAATGAAAGCAATCGGTGCCCATGTGAGTGCCAGTGGCGGTGTGTTTAACGCCCCTTTAAATGCCGAGGCTATCGGTGCAAACGCCTTTGCCCTCTTTACCAAAAACCAACGCCAATGGAACGCAAAACCTTTGGATGCAACAACCATTGAAGCCTTTAAGGCCAACCTTGCGCGTGTGGGAATTTTACCCAAACATGTCCTTGCCCATGATAGCTACTTGATAAACTTAGGCCACCCCGAAAAAGAGGCGCGCCAAAAATCTTTGGAGGCGTTTATTGACGAAGTAAAGCGGTGTGACCAGTTGGGGTTAGATAAGCTTAACTTCCATCCCGGGTCCCACTTAAACCAGCTCACTGAAGAGGCGTGTTTGGATAGTATTGCCGAGAGTTTAAACCGCACCTTAGAGCTTACACAAAATGTAACACTTGTTATCGAAAATACGGCGGGCCAAGGGACGAACTTGGGTTACAAATGGGAACATTTGGCCCACCTCATCGAAAAAGTCGAAGACAAGGGGCGCATCGGGGTTTGCTTGGACACGTGCCACCTTTTTACAGCAGGTTATGACATACGAACCTCAGAGGCTTATGCTAAAACTACAAAAGAATTTGATAGCATTGTGGGTTTTTGTTACTTAAAAGGCATGCACTTTAACGACGCCAAGCCCCCTTTGGGCTCTAGGGTCGACAGGCACCACTCTTTGGGCAAGGGAACCATTGGTCTTGAGGCATTTTGGTATATCATGAATGACCCACGCATGGATGACATTCCTTTGGTGTTGGAGACTATCGACACCGCGTTGTGGGCGCAAGAGATTGCGTTGCTTCGGGCAATGCAAGGTGCAGAAAAACCTACAGGTAGCCAAGACGGTTATGTAAATAAAATACGTTAAAAATCTAATTTTTACAAAGGAAACAGATGAGACAGACGATGCGCGTTGTAGGTATGAGTATGGCCTGTGCGGCGGTACTGCAAGCAAGTGGGTATAAAATTCCCGAACAATCCCTAAAGGGAACGGCGTTGGGTGCGGCCAACGTGGCAGCAGTAAATGGCGCGGATGCCAACTATTACAACCCTGCCAATATGGTGTGGATGGACAATGCTTACCATGTAGAAGGGGCGTTAACTTACATTAACCTCCCCAAAGTAAAGTTTGCTAATTCGGGCACAGGGGCAGATGGCGAATCCAAAGTAGAACATTTCTTGATGCCTTCTTTACATGTAGTGACCCCTGAGTACTATGAAAACTGGCGCTTTGGTTTTTCCACGGTAGCCCCAGGTGGTCTTTCTAAGCGGTGGAATAGTCCCTACCAGAAAACCTTTGCAGAAGAGTTTACCTTGCGCATCATCGAAGCCAACCCAACGGCTGCGTATAAAATCAACGACCAATTGGCTTTGGGCTTTGGGGTGCGGATGGTGTATACGGATGGGGTGGTGAAGAGTGATGGAAATCTTGGCTTTGGCGCAGCAAAAAGAGATTTAACGGGAGATTCTATTGACTATGGGTACAACCTTGCGTTAGCTTATCGTCCCACTTCTGAACTTAAACTGGCTGCAACCTACCGCTCAAAGGTGGATTTGACGGTTAAAGGAGATGCAAAACTGTATCACCTAAATGCACTACAATACGATGGTTCTGCCAGTGTTACTATCCCTCTTCCTGCCACATTGGCTTTAGCGGCAGCTTATACCATGGATAAAACAACGGTAGAATTGGTATATGAGCGTGTGTATTGGTCGGCTTATAAGAACTTGGATTTTAATTATGGAAGCACTATTGCAAATCCAGTTTTGGTTGCTATGTTTGATAACCCTTCTGCTAAAAATTGGAAAGATTCCAACACCTACCGTCTTGGTATTACCCACGAATACAGCGATAAACTAACGCTGATGGCAGGGTATTCTTATGATGAAACTCCTGTTCCAGATAGTAGTCTTGGATTTGAACTTCCCGATGCGGATGCCCAGCTTTATTCCTTTGGCTTTAGCTACAAGATACGCCCCGATATTACTGTGGGGTTGGCGTATTTGTACAGTGATAAAAAAGTCCGCAGTGTCAACAACACCTATGCGCAAGGAAAATTCACTGGCAGTGGCGCACACTTAGTGACCACGGGCATCACCTACAGGTTCTAGTATGTTAACCTACAAATACCGCAATTTTTACGAAATGGTCGAACACAACGCCAAGCACCGTCCTAAAGAGACGGTGTTGTTGGTGGATGAGCGCAAGGTTGACCATTTGAGGTTGAAGCAAAAGGTGGATACTTTTGCACGCTTTTTGGAGTTTAGTTCCATCAAAAATGGCGACAAAGTCGCGCTCATTATCGCAAATTCCGAAGAATTTATCGTCTCTTTTTTGGCGGTGACCAAGATTGGGGCGGTGGCCGTACCTCTTAACACTTTTTTGAAACGTGAAGAGTTTGAATATATTCTAAGCGATGCCCAAGCCAAACTGCTCATCTGTTCTCCCGAATTTGCAGGGGAGACAAGCGGGTTGCTAGAGGCGACTCCTGTGGAAAAAATCGTCTGGACGGGACACTATGACAAGTTGGATGAGCGTAACTACAGCTTTGTGGAAATCACGGGCAGTATGGAGACCCACGAACAACTTGCCAAGGCGCCAAAGTTGGATGATTTGGCGTGCATCATTTACACTTCTGGCACCACGGGTAAGCCAAAAGGCGCCATGCTGAGTTACCGTAACATGCTTTCAAATATGGTGAGCGCTGATGAGGTCTTTCAAATCACTGCTAAAGACAGGTTTATTGTCTATTTACCTATGTTTCACTCCTTTACCTTGACAGTGATGGTGCTGTTGCCTTTGTACGCAGGCAGTTCCATGGTACTCATTAAATCAGTGTTTCCTTTTAGCAATGTTATGAAGCAAACCTTGCTAAAACGGGTCACGATTTTCTTAGGTGTGCCTACTATCTACAACGCCCTTTTAAAAGCGAAAATCCCGTGGTATTTTCTGTGGTTTAACAAGGTGCGTTTGTTTATCTCTGGGAGTGCGCCTTTGAGCGAACACGCGTTACAAGCGTTTAATCAACGCTTCAAGCGCGCGACTTTACTAGAAGGATACGGCCTAAGCGAATGTTCTCCCGCAGTGGCGGTGAATCGTTCCCAGAAGCAAAAACCGCTTTCTGTTGGCCCCGCACTTCCAGGGTATGAGGTTAAAATTGTGAGCGAAGAGATGATGGAACTTCCCTTAAGGGAAGTGGGGGAAATCATCGTTAAGGGCGATTGTGTGATGAAGGGCTACTACAACCGTCCTGATGCCACCGATGAGACGATTGTGAATGGCTGGCTTCGCACGGGAGATTTGGGCAAGATGGACGCGGAGGGATTTTTATACATCGTGGACCGTAAAAAAGACCTCATTATCTCTAAGGGCATCAACATCTACCCGCGCGAAATCGAAGAAGTGCTGTACAAGTTTGAAGGGATTGATGCGTGTGCCGTCATTGGGGTAAAGGATGAGAGCAATGACGAGGAAGTTTTGGCTTTCATTCAACTCAAAGAAGAGGTGGAAAGTATCCCTGAAATTAAACTCAAGCAGTATTTAAAATCCCACTTAGCAAATTTTAAAGTACCCAAGCATATTTATACTGTCGAAGAACTGCCTAAAAATGCAACAGGAAAAGTGCTCAAACGCGTGTTAAAAGAGCATGTTTTGAGTGGCAAATTCCCTCTAAAATAACCCCATCCCGAAACTCAAACCCCAGAGTTTCGGGAATCTCATTGTGATTAAAAAATAGACAAAATATTGGTATTTAACACTGTAATAATGACTACTTTTTAAGCACTTAATTTATTTAAAAGCCCACTTAGTCTATATTGTTACAAAATTCATCTAAAGGATACATATGGTTGAATGGCCAAAAAATAACGATGCTCTTGGAACGGCAAACCGCGGAAATGCGGCAGAATCAGGATTGTGTACTTTGTGTACTTCAGATTGCAAGGGTAAATGCGAAACATGGATGTCAAGTATGGTGGGGCGAAAGCTACTCTACCCTAGAGACTTTGGTGCTACCACTTCGGGAGCGCGCAACACGACACATGTGGGTGCCAGTTATAACTCTTTGCGTATTCAAGGGTACAACTACGGCTCTTCTGGGCTAAAAAATGGCCTAAGCAACGATCCTGATGATTGTCTTTTCACGAACGTTTCCCTTGAGGGTTCTTTTGGCGCAACAGAAAAGACAACATTTAAACTGCCCATCATGACAGGTGCGTTGGGCTCTACTGCCATTGCTAGCAAATATTGGGATTCGTTTTGTATCGGCGCGGCCCTTTCGGGGTACCCCATCGTGGTGGGTGAAAACGTCGTGGGCATTGATAAAGAAGCAGTCATCGAAAAAGGAAGAATCAAAAAAGCTCCCGAACTTGACCGACGTATTCAAACCTACCAGCGTTATTTTAGTGGCCATGGAGCTATCATTGTCCAACTCAACGTCGAAGATACGCGCAATGGTGTTGCAGAGTATGTAGTGGAAAAATACGGTGAAAGCGTAGTGATTGAGCTTAAGTGGGGCCAAGGGGCTAAAGACATCGGCGGAGAGATTCAAGTCAATAGCTTGGAATACGCGTTGTTTCTCAAAGAACGCGGGTATCTTTTAGACCCAGACCCCTCCTGTCCCGAAGCCCAAGAGGCGTTTGAAAGCGGTGCCATCAAAGCCTTTGCCCGCCACAGCCGTTTGGGCGGAACGAACTTGCAAGACGAAGCAGCCGTGAAGCAAGACTTCATGGAAAGCGTGGCGTATTTGCGAAAGATTGGGTTTAAGCGTATTTCTCTTAAAACGGGTTCTTATGGCAACGAAGCGTTAGCCATGGCTATCAAATATGCCAGCGAAGCCAAACTTGACCTTTTGACCATCGACGGTTCGGGCGGAGGTACGGGCATGAGCCCGTGGAACATGATGGAAACGTGGGGCGTGCCCTCCTTGCACCTTCACGCCCAAGCCTACCGCTACGCCAAAATCCTTGAAGCCCAAGGGGTTAAAGTGGTAGACATGGCTTTTGCAGGTGGTTTGGCCAGAGAGGACCACATCTTTAAAGCCCTTGCCCTTGGAGCACCTTTTACCAAGCTTATTTGCATGGGGCGTTCTTTAATGATTCCTGCCTTTTTGGGTTCAAACATCGAAGGGGCACTTAAGCCAGAACACAAAGAGAGAGTCTTTGGCCACTGGGAAAAACTCCCTGCAAGCGTGACAGAAAAAGGCACTCGCCCTGAAGAGATTTTTGCGGGGTATTATGAGGTGCAAAAGATGGTGGGCAAAACAGAAATGGCGAACATTCCCTATGGTGCTATTGCTTCTTTTACCTTGGCAGACAAGTTAGGCACAGGTCTTCAGCAGCTCTTGGCAGGTGCGCGCAAATTTAACGTGGGGAATATTGTCCGTGAGGATATTTTTTCTGCCAACGAAGAAACTGCCAAAATAACAGGCATTCCTTTCATGCTTGACGTAGATGATGAAAAAGCCGTGGCTATTTTAAAGGCTTAGGTGTTATTACATGTAAAGGTTCAGGGGTATGAAAATAGTACCCCTGACACTTGGTGATGCCAAGAGCTTGGACATGCTCTAGTACCGTTTTTGAATGCACAAATTCCGCAACAACTTCCATGGAAGACTCTCTGGCAAAGGCCACAATTGCTGTAACAACTTTTTGGCAGTTGGCATCAACGTCGATGGTGCGTATGAGTGAACCATCGATTTTTATGTAATCGGCTTTGATTTTAAGTAGGTATTCAAAATTAGAATAACCTGTGCCAAAATCATCAATAGCAATTTTTACCCCAAGGCGTTTCATGCGTTCAATGAAGGTTGAAATACGCTCAAAAGAGTCCACGCTTTCTGTTTCCACAATTTCAAGGGTCAATAATCCACCAACGCTAAAATGTGCGATATGCTCTTCTAAAAAGGCGACAAATTCTACATTGTAAACATCTTGGGCGGTGAGGTTGATAGAAAAAGGAACCCTAAAAGAAGAAAAATGGCCAAAAGAAGCGATGACAATGCGTTTTGTGAGCTCCAAATAAAGATTTGAGCGCTTTGCCACAGGTAAAAATAACGAAGGGGAGATAATCGTGCCATCTTCCTTTTCAAGACGCATTAATACCTCATAATGGCAAATGCTGTTGGTAGAAAGGTCAAAAATCCCTTGGGCATAAGCGAGAATTTTGTTATTTTCAAGGGCAGTTTTGATGATGCGTGTCCACTCGATATTGTGTTGATAGATTTGTAAAATACTCAAGTTGGTATCAAAGACAATCAACTCTTGTCCGTTGGTGCGCGCTTGGTCAAGGGCGGCTTGGGCTTCTTGAAAAGCATGGTCTGTGCCAAAAGCCACTCCAGCATGGGCGCCAACATCAAAATTAACATGCCCGACGGATTTTGAGGAGGTTTTGAGGTTTTGAATGCATTGGTGGAGAATAAGGAGAAAATCTTCTTTTTTGGCATGCATGCTTCCTAAAAAGGCAAAGGTGTCAAATGCAAAACGGTAAAGCGTGATGGGCTCTTTGTGGGTAAGGAGTTGAAGTTCTGTGGCACAAAGTTTTAGGAGTGACTCGGCAATATCTTGGCCGTAAAAACTAGACACATCCTTAAGGCCCGTTACTTTAATAAGCCCAAGTTTGTCGCCAAGTTGGATGCGAATATCTTCGCGCAAGCGTTCAATGTTGGAAAGGCCAGTAAGGCGGTCGGTAATTTGCCTTTGGATACGCCGTTCTTGTTCCATTTGTTCTGTGATGTCGATGCGCAATGCGATGTACTCTTGGATGTTGCCATGGGTGTCAAGGATGGGCATGATGGTGGAGCTAGCATAAAAGGTGTCACCGTTTTTAGCGCGATTTTTTAACACCGCTTTGAAAATACGCTTCGCTGTAATGGTTTCCCACAAGTTTTTAAAGGTGCTATCGAGCTCTTCGGGGTGGCGGATGAGGGCGTGGGTTTTTCCAATGAGCTCTTCCTTGGTGTAGCCGCTAATGCGACAAAATTCATGGTTGACATCTGTAATGACGCCATGGGGATCAGTTTTGGAGTAAATGGTGCTTTCTATGACGGCGTGTTTGTACTGGGAGAGGGCACTTTCGTGTTTTTTAATCGTCTCTTCATAGAGAGAAACATCCGCGAGTAAGCGTCGATTGAAGTAGCGTGAAATTGCATAGGCAACAATACTAAAAACAACCAAAAACAACGCCAAGAGGTAAAGATTGAGTTTTAGCCGTTCTAGGCTACGTTTTTTATAGGTCTCAATATTTTCATTGAGGTGATCAAAATAAACACCCGTACCAATCACCCAATTCCAAGGCCGATACAATTCTAGGTAAGAGATTTTTTCGCGGGCGCTATTGTCGGTTTCACTAATGGGGTACACATAACGTGTGATGGCAAACCCTTTCTCTTTGAGTTGCTTAAGATAGTCTTCACGGTAGCGGTTACCAAGCTCATCCTTTGTATCAGAATCGATACGTAGGCCTTCTTTGTTTGGGTTGATAGGAAGCAAAATTTCTTTGGCAAATTCTTTGCCCCCATCTATGTTGTAAAGCTCCATAATAAAGATATATCCACTGTTTTCTTTTCCAAAGCGAATGTAGCGCAGGGTGTCTAGGACACTTTGTTTTACCCGTTTTTCAAAGTAAGAGAGGCTTTGGTGCCCCAAAACATACACATCAAGCTCAGGAATGTAGTGCAAGTACCCCACTTCGTCTTGTTCTTTGTTGGCGTGATACCCCTCAAGGTCATGGTTAAGGGCAGCAGAATGAAATGCCAGACGGATGTCGTGATGTTGCGAAAAGCTCTCTGCCATGGTTGCTGCAATTTCTAGGCTCAAAGGCGCTTTGGAGGCCCGCAAGAGAGCGACAAATGCTTCGGTTTGCTCTTTGAGTGTGTTGCGAAAAGCAGTATGGGTTTCGTTGCGTTTGTGGTCAATGTAGGTGATGGCTTGAGTAATGGCGCTTTTATTGAGAAAAACACGCGACTGGAGCTCTTGGGTTTTAAATTGGGTAACTTCACTTTCGAGGTTTTGGATTTGGGTGAAAGCAAGCTGTGAACCAAATAAAATAACAATAGTAAAAATAATTAGCCACGAACTTAGCAAATGCCACCGAGAAAGCTTTTGTGCAAACATCACCACTCCTTTGGCTAGGGGACTAGGGGAAGAAAACGCAGAAGGTACTTGCGTCGATAAGTGACACGAACTCCTTTTGGTTGTTAATGTGTATTATAACCCAATTTTGACGCAAAAACGAAAGAATAATGCGCGCATTGTAGGCTTTACATGTAAAGCACATTGGAGAGAAAGTACTGTTACTTTTTGTAAAAAATATTAAGAAAGAGGATATTTTTAGGACTTTTTGCGCGTGAGTGAGGTATTTTTTAGCTAAAATTTCCGAGATTTTTTAGATAACTTTCACATATTTTAATCACGCCGCCTTTGTTTACATGTAGAGATACTTCTTTTTCTGATGTTGATTCATCGCGCACATTATTAAGGAAATAGAGATTGAATTGGTTTAAAAACAAGTTGTACTCTTGGAAGATTCACGTGGCGATTGTGTTGCTTGCTGGGGTTGTAGCTCTTGGTTGGCTCAATCACAACCGCGCCATACAAGAAAAAATCCAATTAGAAAAAAACCAAAGCACCTTTGAGTTGGCGTACCGTAGTAGCGTCCAGTTGTATGCTTTGATGGCAGAACAAGCGGTCAATTTGGAAATTCAACACCCTGTTGTGTTAAAAACCTTAAGACGCGCCGTGGAAGAAACAGCCAAACAAACTCGCGAGCAAGTGCGCCAAGAGTTGCAGGTTATGTTAAAAAACATGTACACCAATCTCCAAAAAAACAACCTCACTCATGTGCATTTTCATTTACCCAATGGAGAGACTTTGTTGCGTCTTCATGCACCCCAATGGCATGGAGATTTTTTGTTTGAAGTGCGCCCTTTGGTACGCCGCGCCCATGAGACACGAGAGGCAATCCAAGGATTTGAAGCGGGCAAAACCCTTTTTGGACATCGGTTTATTTACCCGCTTTTTGATGAAGGGCTGTTTTTAGGGAGCGTTGAAATAGGCGTGCCTACGGCGTCTGTTTTGGGGACTTTGTACCAGTTAGACCCGTGGCGCGGGTATGCTTTTGTGGTCAATAATCACTTGGCGAAAAAAACGCTAAGCCAAACAAAAGAACACTTGCGTAATCCGATTTTGCTGGATGAGCAGTTTGCGATGGAAGTATTTCAAGACACAGACGCACCTCGCCCAGAAGGATTGGCAAAACTCAAAGCTATTGGGGCGGCCCTTTCGCAAAAAAAGGTGTTTTTGGAGGGGCTTAAAAAAGGAGAACCTTTTAGTGCGTATGTGCGGGTAAAAAAGGCCTTTTATGGGGTAACTCTTTTGCCTTTAGGAAAAGGAGAGCGGGGTGTTGAAGGATTTTTTCTCTCCTACCAGCACGATGAAACACCGACGCAGTTATGGAAAGATTTTGTACTTGTTTTAGGATTAAGTAGCGCGTGGGGCGGGGTGATTTTTGTACTGCTGCTTGGGATGCAACGGTACGCCAGACGCTCACGAGCAGAACACAAAAAAATCCAAACCCTCTACGACACCCTCACTGAGGGAGTGTTTGTCATCAATAAAAAAGGGCAGATTGTGGATGTTAATGCCGCAACGTGTGTTTTGTTGGGCTACGCCAAAGAAGAAATATTGGGTAAAGAAGCCCATCGCCTTTTTCATGTATCGTCTTCTGCGGGGGTTAACGCTTTGGACGAGTGCCCCATCTACCTTGCCCTGCTTAAAGAAGAAGTGTTTTCGAGCGACCAAGAAACCTTTACATGTAAAGAAGGGAAAAAGCTTGCCGTGGAAATTCAAGCCAAACCCCTAAAGCAAGAAAACCAAGAAGTTTTGATGGTGGTCACCTTTTATGACATCACGGCGCGCAGGGCAAACGAACAGCACATGCGCCTTTTGACCCATGCCCTTGAAGCGAGCGCCAATGCGGTGGTGATTACCAATAAAGAAGCTGTAATTCAGTGGGCAAACCCCGCCTTTGAGCGGATGACAGGTTTTAGCGCAGGCGAGGCGTTGGGGCGAAAACCCAAAGACTTGCTCAAATCAGGAAAACAAACAGAAGCCTTTTACGAAGCGATGTGGAGTACGATTTTATCAGGAAACGCGTGGCATGGAGAGTTGATAAATTGTAAAAAAGATGGAAAGTTGTACCACGAAGAGCTTAGTATCACCCCGTTAGTAAGCACTTTGGGCGAGGTGGAGCATTTTATTGCCATCAAGCAAGACATCACTGCGCGTAAAGAGCACGAAGAGAAGATTCACTCTCTGGCCTTTTACGATGCACTCACGGGGCTTCCTAATCGCCGTTTGTTAGAAGATAGGCTCAAAAGCGCCCAATCTTTTGCCAAGCGCCATGGCAAATACGCCGCGGTGTTGTTTTTGGATTTGGATAAATTTAAGCTCCTAAACGATACACGAGGACACGATTGTGGGGATGATTTTTTGCAACAAGTTGGCCAACGCATTCAAGCCGCCTTGCGAGAAAGTGACACGGTGGCACGGTTTGGCGGGGATGAGTTTGTAGTGATTTTAGAAGGACTAGACGCTAATTTAGCCCAAGCAACCTTACATGTAAAGACCGTGACAAAAAATTTGCACACGGTGTTAAACGCCCCTTATCTGCTCAAAGAAAAAGAGTATAAAGCAACAGTTAGCATTGGGGCAACGTTGTTTTTAGATGAAGGGAAGGATGAAGTGCTAAAGCGCGCAGACATTGCCTTGTACGAAGCCAAAGATGCCGGACGAGACCAGACGTATGTGTACGACAACGCCTTGCATCAAATAACCAGAGAACGTGTGGCTTTGGAGAATGATTTGCGCCAAGCGGCCCAAGAAAAAACAGGTTTCGAGTTACTTTATCAACCCAAAGTAGACAGCCATGATACCATTGTAGGAGCAGAAGTATTTTTGCGGTGGCGTCACTCCCATCTTGGGTTGCTTGAGCCTAGGAAGTTTTTGATGATTGCAGAAGAGACGGGGTTGATTGAGCCTATTGGGGCTTGGGTTTTTGAAGAAGTAGCCAAAGAGATGCAAGGGTGGAAAAACACCCCTTTAGAGCCTTTACATGTAAGCATCAATGTGGGTGAAAAGCAAATCTGCAGTGATTACCTTGTGCCCCAGGTTTGTCAAGCGTTTGGGGCATTTGATGAGGGACTTTCTCGGGTGCGCTTGGATGTTAAAGAGGCGGTATTTTTAAAACATGGGTTAGCCATGGAAAAAAATATGCAGCAGTTGTTTGCTATGGGTGTGCGTTTTTCTCTTGATGGCTATGGCGATAGTGTTGCTTTTTTTCGTCACCTTCGCACCCTTCCTTTTGATGAGGTGAAAGTGGGGCGATTGTTAACAGAGGATACCTCAGAAGAGATGGCTTTGATTTTGCAAACCGTGTTGGCGTTGTCTCATAATGCCAAGATGAATATTGTGGCAGAACAGGTAGAAACACCTCAGCAGCGTGAATATTTGGCGCAAAGCGGATGTAAACAGTTCCAAGGATATTTGTTTGGAAAGCCGATGAATAAGGTGGCATTTCAAGCAGAAGTGATGGCGCGTCAGGTTTTGGTATAGGTAAAAATAGCACAAATGTTCTTTTTTTCGTGATTTTGCTAAAAAACATTCGTCTTTAAGTTCCTTTTACTTAGAATGGTGTGCAATAAAACTGTGTCAAGGAGTCTACTATGGCAAAAACGCGTTCTTTAGCCTCAAAAATCTTCATCCCGTTCTTGCTTGCCGGTGCTTTTGGGTTTGTTGCTTCGGTTATTTCAGGTCAATATTTCGTCAACCAAATGAAAGAAGATGTTTACGCAAAAGAGAGGCAATCTTTGGTAATTCTTTTGCAGGAACAAATAAAAGCAAAAGATGATGTTTGGCTTACCAACGCTATGCAGTTGGCTAAAAACCACGATATTCTCACTGCATTTGGACGTCAAGACCGCGATGCGCTTGGTGACATCGTCGCAAACATTGGCCAACTTTACCGCGACAATACACCTTTTCGTGCGGTGAATGTCCACCTTTTAACCCCTGACCTGCACTCTTATTTTAAATCATGGAACCCAGAGAGTGTTGGCCAAAGCTACGCAAACTCTAAGGTTTACCAAGAGGTCGTAAAAACCAAAAAGCCTGTGGTGGCCTTTGAAGAAGCCGCCAATGGATTGCGGTTTAAGAGCGTTTTTCCACTCATGGACGGCGATCGCTTTTTGGGGTTGTTGGATTTTGATGGAGGGATTAATAACTTTGCAGCCCCTTTAAAAAATGCAGGAATAGAGTTTTTGTATTTTTTGGACAAGTCCCATGCAGGTTTGTTTGCCAATGCTAAAAGAGCCAAAGACAGCCATCCGCTTTCAAGCACCCAGCGCATCGATGAAGCTTTCGCCGCTTATGTTTTTAGCGATGCTTTTAGTTTGCAAGAAGCCATTACAAACCCTTACGTGGTGGATGAACAGTATTTTAGTGTAGCCTTGCCCATTGTTGACGTGGGAGGAAACACGGTAGGGTATGGATTGCTAGCTAAGTCTACACCTCAAGTTCAAGCAGAAATTACAAGCACGGCAACGATTTTGAATTACCAACTCGCTTTCATTGTGGTGTTGTTGGTTCTTGTAGTATTGTTTATGCTCTGGACAATTCATACGACAGTGATTAAGCCCATTAAAAACCTTGATAGCATTGCTAAAGAAATCTCTAAAGGCAGTGCGGACTTGACACGCCGATTGAACTTTCAAAGCAATGATGAAATTGGTGAAGCAGCAGACAGTTTTGATCATTTTTTAGACAAGGTCGAAATCATTGCCAAGGAAGCTAAAGAAGAAGCTAAGCGCGCCAAAGAAGCCACCACACAAGCCCAAAGCAGTTTTCAAAAATCAATGCTCTTTACCTCTTTGGCAAACCGTCTTGTGGGCGGGGTGATTTATGATAGTGAAGATGTACAGCAAAACCTCAATAGCAACATTGAAACCATAAAAAGCATTAATGTGGTCAATGAAAATGCCGAACAAATCATCCACAGTGTTCAAGAGAGCACAGGGGCGATTGTTTCAAACATCAATGACATTGTGCAGATGGTACACGGCGCGCGCACAAGCTCCGAACAACTCAACCAAAACGTGGATGAGATTAGCAGTGTCATGGCGCTCATTAAAGATATTTCTGACCAAACTAACCTTTTGGCTCTTAATGCCGCCATTGAAGCGGCGCGCGCAGGTGAGCACGGGCGCGGGTTTGCTGTGGTGGCTGATGAGGTGCGAAAACTGGCCGAACGCACCCAAAAAGCGACCCAAGAAGTGGAGATGAACATCAATGTCTTGCGCCAAAATTCCAACGCCATGCTGGAAAACAACGAGCGGGTCGAGCACTACACCACCGCCTCTTCCACGCGCCTTGAAACCTTTACACAGACTCTTAACCAGTTGATTGAGACGTCCCGACAAACCAAAGAAGAAAACGAAGCCATTACCCATGAATTGTTTGTCTCTTTGGCTAAAATCGACCACGTGATTTACAAAACAAACGGCTATTTGGCGGTCTTTAAAGACGACAAAGAAAAAGTCATGAGCACCAGCAGCACCTGTCGTTTTGGCAAATGGTACCAAAACGAAGGAAGAGCAACCTTTGGTGAAAATGAAGTGTATGCCACTATCCAAAAGCCTCACGAAGGGGTGCATGAGAACATTGGACGGGTGTTAGAGATTATCAAAAACAACACCACTATTGAAGAAGCCAACACCATCAAAGCTTTGTTTGACGCAGCAGAAAAAGATTCCAAAACCTTATTTTCACTGCTTAACACTATCTTGGCATCCAAGCGCAAAACACGCAACTAAGCCTTACATGTAAAGACTCCCAAGAGGGGGTCTTTACTCCTCTTTTTACATAGTATTTTCCTATATCCAAACACAAGCATCATTTTAGTATCATGTGTATTTGCTATGATTCCGCGTCTGCAAGGAAGTACATGAAGTTTTTAATTGATTTTTTAGAAAATGAAAACATTGAAGCCACGCAGGTTTTTTCACACCTCAAATGCTCCAAAGCCGAAGCGCTAACATTGCGCTACATGACGTCCCAGTATGTGGGCGGCACACTGGACCTTCAAGTGTGTGATGTGCTGATGGAACTTTTTGGTACCAAGGCGTATGCCCATTTGGACCATTTGCCTGTAATGAAGAGCTTGATGGATGCAGGCTGGGTGATTCAAAGCAGCTTTACGGGCCTAAAGATGGGTGAAGTGTCGAGTTTAGAGCTTTTTAACAGCGCTGTGTGCCTAAGCACTACTTTTTTAAAACTCTTGGAAGAGGGGACGCTGGAGATGATTTTGCCTGAAACAACCCCGTATGCCGATCACCTTGAGTACCTCAAAGACCAATTTTTTCGCATCGAACTGTACCAAAAACTGGGCGCAACACGTCAAAATGGCCCAGAATTTTCCCACGGATTTAACCGCCTTCAAACCACTCTTGTGATGCTAGAAGCCAAAATAGCCGAACGCATCAAGGCCACCAAAAACGATATTATCATTGAAGGATTGTTTGAAGAACACGCCCTAGAAGAGAAAGAACAAATCATCTTTTTAGCCCTTTTAAAAGAAGAATACGCAGGGGAGTTTGAAAGCTTGCGTGAGATGAATACACTGATTTCTTTGGTGAGCTATGACGATTATGAAAAAATTAAAAACCGCGCTCTTTTGGAAGATGGTTCCAAACTTGTGGAGAGCGGGTTGATTGATTACGATGAAATGCTCACGGCGTTTGGGGGTGTGGCGCGCAGTTTTTACATTCAAGAAGAGATTTTACAAAAAATCATGCACCCCGATAAAGAGAAAAAAAACAAGAAAATCAAACTCGACATGTTGGTAGAACAACAAGAAATCTTCGAGCTTATCGACCCCAAAACCTCCCTTGATGATGTGGTCATGCACCCTAAAACTAGGGAACTGATGAATACCCTTTTAAAACAAGTAGACCGCACGGTCGTGGCGCGCTTAAAAGAGTGGGGTATCAAGAAAAACAGGCGTGGGATTGACGCGAAAGTGTTGTTGTATGGCCCTCCAGGAACAGGCAAAACCATGACGGCGGTTTCCTTGGCTAAGTCCTTGAAAAAGCGGGTGCTTAGTTTTGATTGTTCCAAGATTCTCTCCAAATACGTGGGCGAGAGCGAGCAAAACGTGCGCAAGATTTTTGACACATACAAAGAGATGTGCATCAAAACCAAAAGCGAGCCGGTATTGCTGCTGAACGAAGCGGACCAGTTTTTGAGTGCGAGAAGTGCCGATGGGGGTTCGGGTGCGGACAAGATGCACAACCAAATGCAAAATATTTTCCTCGAGCAAATTGAGCGTTTTGAAGGCATTTTGATCGCGACAACCAACTTTTTAGAGAGCTTGGACGTGGCTTTTTCACGACGGTTTGATTATAAAATCGCCTTTGAAAAACCCGACTTCAAACAACGTCTGGATTTGTGGCGCAGGGTGCTTCCAGAAAGCGCGGTGTATGAGGCGGATTTTAGCATCGAGACACTGGCACACTACCCTTTGAGCGGCGGGCAAATTGTGGTGGTGCTTAAAAATACAGCGCTCAAAGTTGCCGTGAAAGAAGAGCCAATTTTTACCATGGAGGATTTTATTCAAGCGATTACGAGAGAAACAAGCGGTGCTTTTGGCGAGGGGAAAACCATGGGATTTGCCCAATAAGATAATGCCAAAAGTGTTACATGTAAGGACTATCTAAAAGAACGGGAAAAAAAGAGGACTTTTCAAAGGTTTTCTAAACCATCTTTTTTGTATATTGATTACCTTGTACCTTATTTAAAGGATGTTTATGACGCACATGGACTTTGCACACCCCTATTTTGGGGCGTTTGTGATGTTGGTTTTTGCTACGGTTATCTTTTGTGGCATTGTGTTTTTGGCCCGCACAGTGGGCAATAAATTTGCCAGAAAAGACACAGAAAAATTAAAATTATCCATTTACGAGTGTGGTCCTGAGCCCACCAAGCAACCCAACCGCATCTCCGCTCAGTTTTACACCTTCGCCTTGTTGTTTATCTTGTTTGATATTGAGATTATTTTTATGTTTCCGTGGGCAGTGAACTTTAAAGTTCTTGGATGGTTTGGTTTTGTGGCCATGATTTTCTTTTTGGGATTACTTACCATCGGCTTTTTGTATGAATGGAAAAAAGGAGCGCTTGAATGGCACAGCATCAAGTAGAGTATTTAAACAGTGGCGGGCTTCCCATTGCCCTCACTTCGGTAGATAAATTGGTCCAATGGGGGCGTAGTAACTCCGTGTGGGCACTGAGCTACGGCTTGGCGTGTTGTGCCATTGAAATGATGGCCGCAGGGGGCAGTCGCTATGACTTTGACCGTTTTGGTACTATCTTTCGTGCCAGTCCTAGACACTCGGACGTGATGATTATCGCAGGGACACTCACGAAAAAACACGCCGAATTTACAAGACGTTTGTACGACCAAATGGCAGAGCCCAAGTGGGTCATCAGTATGGGAAGCTGTGCCAACACGGGCGGCATGTTTAACACCTACTCTACGGTTCAAGGAGTAGACCGCATCATTCCTGTGGATATTTACCTTCCCGGATGCGCCCCGCGCCCTGAAACCTTGCAGTACGCCTTAATGTTGTTGCAAAAAAAGATTCGACGGCAAGGGGCTAACCGCAAACAAGCCCTTAAAAGGTTGGTCTAATGCGACGCTATCAAGACAAACACAATGTGCAAAAACAAGCCTACTACACCGACCGTTTTAACGTGCAACCTTCCCTTCCACGCTTTGAAGTAACGGAAGATTCTCCCTTTAACGCTACTCTTTTACATGTAAAGGGCTTGGTGGATGTGTTAGAGGCTTATGTGGAAGCAGGTCAGTTGGTGGTATGGGTAACACCCAAGGCAAACGTGAGTGCGCTGAAAGCTTTTAAAACAGCAGGGTATGAAAACCTTAGTGAAATGAGTGCAGTAGATTTTATCGCCCAAAAGGGCGGTTTTGAAGTGTTTTATCAGCTGCTATCCATGGAAAAACATGAGCGTGCCAGAGTGAAGTGTTTTGTGCCCCAGGGAGAAACCTTGCATAGCGTAACCGAGGTGTACAAAAGTGCCAACTGGTCAGAGCGGGAAATGTACGACATGTTCGGGATTTTACTTGAAAACCATCCTTACATGAAACGGCTGTTGATGCCCGATGATTGGCAAGGGCATCCGCTTCTTAAAACCTACCCTCTCCAGGGGGATGAAGCGGCGCAATGGTACGAAATCGACACCATTTTTGGCAAAGAGTACCGCGAAGTGGTTGGTCCAGAAAACCGTGACCCCGCGCGTGTAGATGCGCGCAATACGGTTGATTTTTCTCGCATTGGTCATGAGGTTGAAGCAGGCGCACCTTACAGTGCGACGCCTACTGCCCAAGAGTACCAAGAAAAAGGCGGCATCGCTGTGGTGAGTAAAATCACTAAAGAGAAAGCAAAGACCTTGAAAGAGAGGCCCTAAATATGGAAAATCAATCCCCCAATAGACTGCGACCCTTTTTTGAAAACATCGCCTTTGAGCGCGAAGACAACCGCATGGTTATCAACATGGGGCCTCAGCACCCTTCTGCCCACGGCCAATTGCGCCTTATTTTGGAGTTGGATGGCGAAATGATTACCAAAGCCGTTCCTTGTGTGGGCTACATGCACCGAGGCATGGAGAAAATGGCTGAAAACATGATTTATAATGAGTTTTTGCCCACCACAGACCGCATGGATTATGTGGCGGCTTCTTCCACTAACTACGGCTTTGCTTTGGCAGTAGAAAAACTTTTAGACATCCAAGCTCCAAGGCGCGCAGAGGTGATTCGTACGATGCTTTTAGAGCTCAATCGCCTTACCTCTCACTTGCTATGGTTGGCAACTCACGCCCTAGACGTAGGGGCGATGACTATCTTTTTGTATGCCTTTCGGGAGCGTGAGTACATCTTGGACCTCATTGAAGATTACTGTGGCGCGCGCCTTACGCATTCGGCTGTTCGCATCGGAGGCGTTCCGCTGGATTTGCCTGAGGGGTGGACAGCAAAATTAGCCGCGTTTTGTGAAAAATTTCCTAGCGATATTGACGATTACGAGGGGCTTTTGACTAAAAATCGCATCTGGAAAATGCGCCTTGAAGGTGTAGGTGTGGTGACACCTGAACAAGCTAAAAGTTGGGGTTGTACAGGGGTGATTTTGCGGGGGTCTGGCGTAGAGTGGGATATTCGAAAAGAAGAACCTTATGCGCTGTACGAAGAGCTAGATTTTGACGTGCCTGTGGCCAAAGAGGGCGACAGTTATGCCCGCTATTTGGTCTACATGGAAGAGATGCGCCAAAGCACACGAATGCTGAAGCAACTCATCCGCCTCTACCAAGAGAGCGAGCCAGGCATTATGGCCCACGCCCCTCGGTACCTTAGCGCTCCTAAAGAGCAAATCATGACCCAAAATTACGCCCTTATGCAACACTTTGTGTTGGTGACACAAGGAATGCGCCCCCCTAAAGGCGAAGTGTATGTGGCAACAGAATCCCCTAAAGGGGAACTTGGTTTTTACATCAATTCTCAGGGCGATCCCTATCCGTATCGTCTCAAAGTGCGCGCACCCAGTTTTTTCCATTGCGCCTTTTATCAAGAATGGATGGTAGGGCTATATTTGGCGGATGTGGTAACCATCCTTGGAAATTCGAACATTATTTTGGGCGAAATCGACCGATAGGAGAGGGAATGCAACGCTATGATTTACGACACTTAAAAGACGATTTTTACCCACGCATGGAGGCGATTTTAGACGAAATAGCGCCCGAAGAGGTGGCCATTTTTATGTTTGAAGTGGGGGATTTTTCACCCGTGCAAAAAAGTGCAGACGTGGTGAAATCTTTGGGGCATGAACTCATGAATTCGTTGAAGTTTAACGAAGTAGATTGGACGATTGTCGTCAAGAAAAAAGTGAGCTAGGATGAAGATAATGAAACTCTCAGAAGCACTGCATCACCTTGGGGTGCCTTTGGAAACGTTTGTGCCTCAGCATGCAGATAAGGTGCTTTTGTTTGGCACGCTTATCGGGCGTGACGATGCCTTTTTGCTTGATAGGGTGATGGACTCAGGACTTCCTTTTGTGGCACTTTCAGCCTTGGAAGACTCGCGGCTTGGACGTTTTTACAAATACGAGGCAGGGACAGAAGAGGGAGTGCTTGGCATTCTCACTAAGGCGCTTTATCAAGGCTCAGATGCTTCTCTTGAGCGGTTTTTTGAAGAACTTGATGAGGGGTATTTGAGTGCTGAATGTAATTTAGGCGAAGAAGAAGCACTTGAGTTGGCCCAAACACTACAAGAAAAGCGTGTTGTGTGTGTGTTGGGCGCAGATTTGGAACACCATTTTCATGCTCCTGCTCTTGCCCAGTGGCTAAAGCTTCTTTCTCATGTTGCGAGAATCTCTTATGTTATGGCAGGACACAATGCTACCCTAGCGCAACCCCTTCCACTTGAGCTACCTCAGGCGCCAGACGTGTTGGAGAGTTTTGATGGGACGGTGACTTATGCGTGCCCTGCGTTAAATAACGAGGAGGCATCACAGCTTTTGGGTTCACGCCAATTTGGAGTTGCTGCGAAAGTTAAAAATGGAGATAGGGTTGAGATACACAATGCCTTGGGGGTGCAGGTGCGGACTTTTTGCATGGATGAAACTATGAAAGGCACAGTGGCCTTGTTGCCCTACGCCCATGTTCCTGAACATTTTCGTTATGCGCACTCTACAATCAAGCAAGTAGGATAGCCAATGATTACAATTACAATTGACCAAATCCCTTGTCAAGCAACAGAAGGGGAGTTTGTTTTAAATGTCGCACGACGCAACCGCATTTTTATTCCTGCGCTGTGTTATATCAGCGGATGTTCGCCCACATTGGCCTGTCGCTTATGCTTGGTGGATGTTGATGGCAAACGTGCGTATGCGTGCAATGCTAAAGCCAAAGAAGGCATGAATGTTATAACAAAAACCGAAGAGATTGAGGCCGAGCGCAAGGCCATCATGCAAGTGTATGACATTAATCATCCTCTTGAATGCGGCGTGTGTGACCAAAGTGGGGAGTGTGAGCTTCAAAACTACACCCTTGAAATGGGCGTAGACCACCAAGCCTTTGCTATTCAAGATACTCACCGCCCTGCCAAAACATGGGGAAAGATTCATTATGATCCTTCTTTGTGTATCGTGTGTGAACGGTGCATCACCGTGTGTAAAGATAAAATCGGAGAAGCGGCCCTTAAGACCGTTCCGCGCGGCGGTGAGCCACTGGATAAAGAGTGGAAAGAAAAAGTCCCCAAAGATGCCTTTGCCATGTGGAATAAACTGCAAAAATCCCTCATCGGACCCACGCAAGGTGAAACCCTTTCGTGTACGTTTTGTGGGGAATGTACGGCCGTGTGTCCTGTGGGAGCGTTGGTGGGAACAGACTTTCAGTACCGCGCAAATGCGTGGGAGCTTACAAGAATCCCTGCGTCTAACCCCCATAGTAGCGATTGTGCGCTGTTGTATTATGAAGTGAGACACAAAAGCATCCAACACCCGCAAGAGACCATTTACCGTGTCACGAATGATATTCATTTTGGCACCTTAAGCGGCGCAGCGCGTTACGGGTATGATTTTGAAAACACGGTGGTGACAAAAGACCAAGAGGCTTTTAAGAGTGTTGTGCATGCCTTGCAAAGTGGAGAACTAAAAACCGTACGGTTTAATAGCTTTATCACCAATGAAGAAGCCTTTATCTTACAAAAACTCAAAGAAAAACTGGGTCTTCGCCTCGTGAATCCCGATGCCAAAGCGTACCAAGATTTTTTAGCAGGATTTGCAAGTGCGAGCGGAAAAAGCCTTTATGGTGCCACCCTTGAAACCCTCGCCCAGAGTGATTTTATCGTTTCTGTGGGAACGGCCCTTAAAACCGACGCGCCCAACGCGGGTTATGCGCTAAATAATGCCCTGACGATGAATAAAGGCGCTGGCATTTATTTCCACCCTGTGCCTGACGTGGTAGTTTCAGGGTATTCCAAAAATATGTTAAGCGTGACCCATAAGGTCGGAAGCGAAGAAGCCGTACTGATGTGGTTGCTTGGCCGTTTTGGAAGAGAGATGCCTGCCTCCATAGCAAATATGCTGGAGGGCTTTTTAGTCAAGGGCACCAAAGAAGTGAGTGAGGTTGTCAAGGAAGTTGTCACAGAAACGGTGGTTGATGAGGCAACGGGCGAGAGTAAAGAGGTTGAAAAGAGTGTTACTAAGACCGTGACAAAGACCGTAGAAGTAACACAAAACACCTTATGGGAAACCATGGGGGTAGAAGATTTGGATGAGAGTATCCAAAAGCTTTTAGAGAAAAAAGAACGCTTTAGCCTGATTGCAGGGGAAGACCTTTATGCCCACCCGCGCGCCAAAGAACTGAGCAAACTCTTGGGGCTTATCGCGAGGTATACCCCTTTTGAGGTGATGCTCATCCCTTCACAAACCAATACGTTAGGCGTCGCTTTGTTGTGTGAACTAGACGAAGTCAAAGAAGGCAAAGTGCTTGGCTATAACGAAAAAGGCGACATAGTACTCAGTGCTCTAGGCAAAGGAACCTTAGACATGCCTGCCCTTAACCAACAAGAAGGCACGTTTACCAACATGGACAAGCGCGTTGTGCCCACTAATGTTGCCCTTCCTTATCATGGGTATTGCCTCAATGATGTGGCCAGTGCTCTTGGGATTCAAGCGGCGTTAACGGTAGATTATACCGAGCAATTGCCCCAAGATAAAGGGTACGAAGCAAGACCTTTTGACACGCTGCCCAATTGTTTTGCCAATGATGGCACACAGCTTCGGGGGTATTGTTTACATGTAAGCGAATGCACGCCTAAAGAGGAGCTTTCCCCTTTACATGTAAGCGCGCTTGATGAGAGTTTGGTGTACCGTGCGAACCCTGTGCACCAGTTTAGTCCCTTTACTAACAAAGCCCACCAACTGAACGAAGCAGGAGCCTTGTATGTCTCTTTGGCGTTTTTAGAAGCCAAGGGGTGGAAAGACGGGCAAATGGTAAAACTAACAAATAAAGAGGGACACACGTTAGTAGTGGCAATGAAAGCCGACCCTTTATGGGAGGGTATGATTCCTTATCTGCCCACCTTTGACACCAAGCTTGAAACGGCACCGTTTTTTACAGGATACCGTTTTGCGCAGGTAACGTTTGAAGGAGTGAGCCATGAGTAGCGAGATGGCCTATGTGATTGAAACCCTCGTAAAAGCCCTTGTGATTATTGCACTGTTTTCGGCGTTGGCGGGGTTTGCAACGTACGTGGAGCGAAAGATTTTGGCCTTTATGCAACGCCGCTTGGGACCAATGATGGTGGGGCCTTATGGTGTGTTGCAATTGGTTGCAGACATGATTAAACTCTTTACCAAAGAGGATGTGGTGCCTAAAAATGTGGTCAAGCCTATCTTTCTCATCGCACCTCTTATTGCGGCAATTTCAGCGATGACAGCCTTGGCTGCTGTGCCATTATTTCCTGAGTTTACCCTCTTTGGGCATACGGTGCGCCCCATTTTGGCAGATGTGGGCGTGGGTGTGTTGTTTGTCATGGGGGTGGCTTCGGTGAGCATGTACGCGCCCTTACTAGCAGGGATGAGTAGCTCTAATAAATGGGGATTGCTAGCTTCCGCAAGAGCGGTGGTGCAACTGCTCTCTTTTGAAGTGGTTTCAGGGTTTGCCCTTTTAGCACCGATTATGATTATTGGGTCGTTGTCGCTCATTGATATTAACAACTACCAAATTGGCGGGGTTGCGGAGTGGATTATTTGGAAACAACCTTTGGCCTTTGTCCTCTTTGTCATCGCCATTTTTGCGGAGACTAACCGTACGCCTTTTGACCTTTTGGAGCACGAAACAGAAATTACCGCAGGATATGGCACGGAGTATTCGGGGATGCGTTGGGGGATGTTCTTCATTGGAGAATACGCCAACATGTTCACCGCCTCTTTTTTGGTTTCGTTGATTTTCCTCGGTGGGTTTAACCCCATGTGGTTTATTCCTGGTGCTTTGGCGATTATCTTAAAAGTCTGTTTTTTGATTTTCTTTTTTATGTGGGTGCGGGCCGCGTGGCCCCATATTCGCCCCGATCAGCTCATGTGGTTGTGTTGGAAAGTGCTCATGCCTTTAGCACTTCTTAACATCCTTATCACGGGCATTGTGCTACTTTAGGAGGGATTATGAAACCATTAGACACGCGAAACAGCCCTTACATGTACGTCCACGAAGAAGTGCACCCCGTTACACCGTGGGAGCAGTTTAAGCAAGTGGTTGCCCGCACTTTTAAGGGCGAGCTTTTTGTGGGACTTTGGATTGTATTTCGAGAAATGATTAAAAAAGACAGTTGTGCAACCATCCAATATCCTCTTGAAAAAATTGCCATGAGTCCGCGTTATCGCGCGATTCATAAGCTCTTGGTGTTGGTAGAAAGTGGGAATGAGCGTTGCATTGGTTGTGGGCTATGTGAAAAAATCTGCATCGCTAACTGCATTCGCATGGACACTAAACTAGGCGAAGACGGCCGCAAAAAAGTAAGCGAGTACACCATCAACTTTGGGCGATGTATCTTTTGTGGGTATTGTGCTGAGGTGTGTCCAGAGCTTGCTATTGTGCATGGGGGAGAGTATGAAAATGCCAGCGAACAGCGGGCCCATTTTGCACTCAAAGAAGACATGCTAACACCGTTAGAAACATTTCGAGCAAACAAACAACGTGAATACGATGGCTTTGGGGCGCTTTCAAAAGAAGCAGACCAGTGGGTCACAAAAACGCCGTTGGCATATTAGGGGTTACGATGTATGAAGCAATAGCCTTTTACTTTTTTTCGGCACTAACACTGGGGATGTTTAGCGTCACCGTGTTGAGCAAAAATGCGCTGTACTCCATGAGTGCATTGGCGGGTGGGATGATTTTTATCTCAGGATTCTTTTTTCTCCTAGATGCGGAGTTTTTGGGCGTAGTGCAAATTATCGTTTATTCAGGAGCGGTAATGGCCTTGTACGCCTTTGGGATGATGTTTTTTGACACCACCCAAGAAGTGCGCGAAAAGACCGAATGTAAAAAAACTCTCTATACTCTTTCGTTGTTTAGCGCTGTTTTGATTGTGCTGATTGTGGCCGCTCCTATTATGGGCGCAAACATTGAAGCCACCTATCCTATGAGCGCAGAACTTGGAAACGTCCAAACCATTGGCTTGGTACTCTTTACCAAATACCTTGTTCCTTTTGAACTCGCGGCGGTGATGTTGCTTGTGGCGATGATTTCGGGGATTATCTTGGTGAGCAAGCGACTAGATCACAGCATCACACTCCACGACGAAGACCCAAAAGAGGAGGCATTATGATTACCCTAACACACTACCTTGTGGTGGCAGGCGCGATGTTTGCCATTGGTTTGGTGGGGATTATGCGGCGCAAAAACCTCTTGATGCTCTTCTTTTCCACGGAAATTCTTTTAAATGCGGCCAATGTTGGCTTTGCTGCCGTGTCAAAGTTTTACGGAGATATCACAGGGCAAATCTTTGCCTTTTTTATCATTGCAGTGGCCGCGAGTGAAGTAGCGGTGGGATTGGGACTGTTGGTCTTATGGTACAAGCGCACGGGCAGTATTGACCTTGATAGCTTGCAGATTATGAAAGGATAGCCTATGGAACAACTACTTTACACTGCACTGTTTGCTCCGCTGGTGGGTTCTTTGTTTGCAGCACTTTTCGGCGCACGTCCTAAGATGCTTTTAACCGGCATTGTCACCTCGTTGCTCTTAGCGGTTTCCATGGTAGCTTCGTTGGTCTTACTCTCCCACGTGGACGCTTCTACCCGTGTACATGTAACGCTTTTTGATTGGATAAGCGCGGGAAGCTTTAGCGTGCCTTTTGGGTTTGTGGTAGACCAAGTGTCTGTCATCATGATGGTCACCGTTACGGTGGTCTCCACTGCGGTGCATGTGTACTCCATCGGTTATATGGACCACGACAAAGGATTTAACCGCTACTTTTCTTACCTTTCACTCTTTGTATTTTCCATGATGATTTTAATCATGAGCGACAACTTTGTGGGCTTGTTCATCGGCTGGGAGGGAGTAGGTCTGTGTTCATGGTTGTTGATCGGCTTTTGGTACCACAAGCATTCCGCTTCGTGGGCGGCTAATGAAGCCTTTATTATGAACCGCATTGCCGATCTTGGCATGCTGATGGGGCTTTTTCTCATCTACTGGCAGGTGGGAAGCTTGCAGTATGATGCCGTATTTGAACGCATCGAATTTGTAGCCCCTTCAGTGGTAGCACTCATTGGCATCTTGCTATTTATCGGCGCAATGGGAAAATCGGCCCAATTTCCCCTGCACACCTGGCTAGCGGATGCCATGGAAGGCCCCACGCCAGTTTCTGCGCTCATTCATGCTGCGACGATGGTTACCGCGGGGGTGTATTTGGTCATCCGCGCCCACCCGATTTATGAAATCATCCCACAAGTTGGGTTTTTCATCGCTTCATTGGGAGCGTTTGTGGCAGTCTTTGCCGCGACGATGGCGCTGGTGAACAATGACCTCAAACGCATCATCGCTTACTCAACCTTGTCGCAACTAGGCTACATGTTTGTGGCTGCAGGACTTGGGGCGTATTGGATTGCGTTGTTTCACCTCATGACCCATGCGTTTTTTAAATCCCTTTTGTTTTTGGGAGCAGGTAACGTGATGCACGCGATGAACAATGAACTCAACATCAAAAAAATGGGTGGCTTGTATGAGAGCATGAAGGTTACGGCTATTTTGATGGTTTTAGCTTCTATTGCTCTGGCAGGGATTTATCCCTTTGCGGGCTTTTTCTCGAAAGATAAAATCCTCGAAGTCGCCTTTAACGAAGGGGCGTATGTGTTGTGGTTTGCGTTATTTATCGGGGCGGGACTTACGGCATTTTACAGCTTCCGTTTGGTAATGCTTGTCTTTTTTGGCAAAAAAGAGCATGAAAAAAATGGTGTTCACCCTCATGAAGCCTACACCTATGTGCTCATGGCGATGGCCCCTCTTGGTGTGTTGGCAGTCATTGCAGGATTTTTTGAAAAAGGCTTTCACCGTTTTGTGACGACGTTGTTACCTGAATATTCCATGCACATTCCCCATTCAACGGCGTATTTGCTCATTGGTGGAACCTTGCTCATAGCCCTTAGTGGCATTGGGTTTGCGGTTTACATGTATGGCAAAAAAGGCGGGTTTCCTGTGTGGATGGAAGAGCACTTTTGTTATAAATTGCTCTCTAACCAATACTACATTCCGCAGTTGTATAAAGAGGGCATCATGAAGCCTTTTACCACCCTTTCTGCCTTTATGTGGAAAAGCGTGGATCAAAAGCTTGTAGACAAAACGGTGGATGTGATTGCGAGCGGATTGGTGCGCCTTGGAAAAGGTGCTAATGGCATGCAAACGGGCAATCTTTCAACGATGCTACGTTGGATGGTTGTGGGCTTGGTGACCTTGTTAGTCTTAGCCGTTTTCTATCGACCTTAAGGAGCCGCTTGATGGATCATATACTTTCACTTATTATCTTTTTTCCAGCCTTTGCGGGGTTGCTTGGGTTCGTGGTGCATAAAGAAAGCGCCAAGGCGTACGCCATCAGTGTGGCCGCCATTGAATTGTGTTTAACGCTGTGGCTGTGGGTTGGGTTTGACAATACCAACGCGGGCTTTCAGTTTGTGGAATACGCGCCGCTCATCGCCCAGTTTGGGGTGAGTTATTACCTTGGCGTAGATGGCATTTCTCTCTTTTTGGTCATCCTAAGTGCCTTCATGACCCTCATTGCACTCATCGGGCTTAGCGTTAAAGAAGACGTTAAAAACCTCGTGATTTCCGTGCTCTTTTTGGAAATGACCATGGTGGGTGTGTTTTTAAGCCTTGATGTCATCTTATTTTACGTCTTTTGGGAAATGTCTCTCTTGCCGATGCTTTACATCATTGGGGCGTGGGGCTCGGGAGAGCGTATTTATGCTGCGGTAAAATTTTTCCTCTACACCTTTTTTGGGTCTGTGTTTATGCTTGTGGGTATCTTGTTTATGGCCTATTTGTATTTTCAAACCACGGGCGTGTGGAGTTTTGCGCTTCCTGATTGGCATTTGCTCCAAGTGCCTTATGACTTCCAGCTGTGGCTTTTTGGCGCCTTTTTCTTGGGCTTTGCTATCAAGGTGCCCATGGTGCCTTTCCACACGTGGCTTCCCTATGCCCACGGCCAAGCACCGACCATTGGTTCGGTGATTTTAGCCGCCGTGCTTTTAAAGATGGGAACCTATGGCTTTGTGCGTTTTTCCCTTCCGTTGTTTCCTGATGCGGCGGTGACCTTTATGATTCCCATTGCTATTGTGGCCATTGTGATGGTCATTTACGCGGCGATGATTGCGTATGCGCAAGAAGACATGAAGCAAGTCATTGCCTACAGCTCCATCTCTCACATGGGGATTATCGTGCTAGGCACCTTTGCGCTAAATGCTGAGGGGATTACAGGGTCAATTTTCTTGATGATTTCCCATGGGATTGTGAGTGGCGCGCTGTTTATGCTCGTGGGCGTGATTTACGAACGGCGCCACACGAAAAAAATGAGCGAGTTTGGAGGCCTGGCTTCGGTGATGCCTGGCTTTGCCACCGTCTTTGGCATCATGCTCATGGGTTCGGTGGGCTTGCCGCTTACCATCGGGTTTGTCGGTGAGTTTTTAGCCTTAATGGGCTTTTTCAAGGTGAGCATGGTCCTAACTGCTTTGGCAGGTACGGGCATCATTCTAGGTGCCATTTACATGCTAACACTATACAAACGCTCTTTCTTTGGAGTAATCACCAACGAGGCTAACCGTGGGCTTTCTGATCTAAACAGTAGAGAACTAACTGCCTTGGTGCCCCTAGTGGCCCTAGTGGTGCTTTTAGGGGTTTACCCCAAGCCTATTTTAGGGCCAGTGGATGCAAGTGTAAAGAAAATGATTTCACTCATGGAACAAAAAGCAGAACGCCAAGAGACCAAGTTGCTGCTTAAAGATGTAAATACCGTAGGGGAGGTGCGCTAATGCCTATTTCCATTGACCTCGCAACGCTCAATATGGCAACGGTGATGCCAACTTTAATCTTGGTAATTGGTGCCCTTGCGATTTTGTGTATCGACTTGTTTAAGCGCGACCTCTCGCGCAGTTTTTATACCATGATTGCTGTGTTGGTGATGTTGCTTTCTATTGGAGCAACCTTGGGACTTAGCGGTTCGGAGCGTGGCTTTTTCGACATGATGCTCATGGATGGCATTGCCGTAATTTCAGGGTTGATTATTTTGGTAACCTCGGTGCTATTTGTCCCTTTAGCCTTGAGTTCTAAACGTTTTCACGAGTTTACTATGCCTGAATTTTTTGCCCTCTTTTTGTTTATGGTGGCAGGATTTTTATTCATGGTTTCAAGCGACAATTTGATTTTGATTTTTATTGGTCTTGAGACAGCATCGTTAGCTTTGTATACGATGATAGCCATGCACAACCGCCTCAAAGCTATTGAAGCAGCCATCAAATACTTTACCATGGGCGCACTAGCGGCTGGGTTTTACGCTTTTTCCGCCCTGCTGTTTTATGCGCTCACAGGAAGTGTAGAGATTGGCGTGATTGTCAATGTTCTCTACGAGCGCGGTTTTGACCCCATGATAGGCGTGCTTGGGGCCACGGTGTTTATGTTGGCGGCCCTTGGGTTTAAACTTTCCATTATTCCCTTTCACACGTGGACACCCGATGTGTACGAGGGTTCAAGCGCGGCGTTAGCAGGGTATATGTCTATTGTGCCTAAGATTGCAGGTTTTGTCGTGGCGATGCGTTTGTTTGAAATGTTAGCCCAATCAGGAGTGGTGTGGCTTGAAGATGTGCTTTTTGTGGCCGTTGTGCTCACTATGACTCTGGCAAACTTAATGGCGTTAGTGCAAACCGATGTCAAACGCATGTTAGCCTTTAGCTCCATTTCCCACGCAGGTTTTGTGCTTGCGGCCATTTTGATTGGCACCACGCAAGCGAATGTGGGCTTCTTTTTGTACTGGATGATGTTTTTGTTTACCAACCTTGGGGCGTTTTCTATGCTTTGGATTGCGCGCAATAAACAAAACCTGTGGGATGCGAGGTACCAACACCCCTTTACGAAGTTTTCAGGGATGGTCAAAGTGAGTCCGATGGCAGCTACCATTATGGGTGTATTTATGTTCTCCCTTGCTGGTATTCCGCCTTTTTCTATCTTTTGGGGTAAGCTCTTTTTGATGAGTGCCGCCGTGAACGCGGGGTACATTGGGTTGGCTGTTATTATGGCGATTAACAGCGCTATTGCGGTTTATTATTACATGAAGTTGGTAGTGTTTATGTTCTTAAAAGACCCTATTGCCAAAGATGGTAGTGTTTATGCAATTAATGCTTCTACGCCACTAAAAAGCATTATTGGGTTTGCTCTTGTGATGACTTTGTGTGCTGTACTGTTTGTGGATTCACTCATCGGGTTTATTGCAGAGTATGTCATCGCGAGCGGTTTTTAACCGTTTTTGTTTTCATGGGCATGTGCTATAATGGTGCCCATGAAACACCTTCTAATTTTCCTTATTTTTTTTTCATCACTTCATGCGGTGACACTTGTACTTAACAGTGCGCAAGAGAACAATCGCCCCTATGCTATTTTACATGTAATGAATGATACGCCTATTGAATGTTTTGTCACAGACCTTCCTTTGGGCCAAAAAAAATACACCTGCCAGTTTGATAAAATTTTAACTAACCGCATTACTTCTCAAAAAACTCCCTTAGTACAAATCGATTTTGTAGAAAATGAAGAGAGTTTTGAAATTGTTATTACTCCAACATTTGATTCGCAAATGCGAAACATGGACGTGGTGCTTCATGAGAGCATTGAAGTGCCTCTTACGCCAACGTCTCTAGCGAAGCATTGGGCTATTCTTATTTACCAAGAACACCCTTTTTCGAACTTAACACAGGAGGAGGGCATTAATTTTCCTGTAACATATCCAAAGTTTCAACGGCCAAGTGTAGGTGCACTTGATTTAAACGGTGCACCCATTGGGTATGTACGAAGTAGGGATATTAATGCGTACTTGGATGTAAAGCGCGATTATGAGGCGGGGCGTTTTGAAAACGTCATAGAACAAGCCCAAGAAGCCATGATGCTTTATCCTCAAACTATTTTTAAAAGTGAATTTGCTTTATATAAAATTCGCGCTATGGATTATTTGTTAGATGCTGAGGATGCGGGTTCGCTCTTGGCGCTTGACCGTAATGATGTTATTCAAGAAGGAAAGGCGTGGATGAAAAACTTTTCATCCGATGAAAATATGGCAGAAGCACTGATGTTAGTAGCTAAAAATTACCTCAAAATGGGCTTTTCAAGTGACGCTAATTATTTTTTAGACATTTTGATTACAGAGTATCCCGAAAGCCGTTTTACAAAATGGGCCATTTTGCTCTATGCCGATACCCTTTATAATGGCACCAAGCGCGCCGAAGCGCTAAGATTATATAATGATGTGTTATACACTGCTAAAGATTTAGATATGGCATCAGAAGCTGCCATTCGCTTGGCGCAAAACAGTATTGATTTGGGTAAGGTTAATGAAGCCAAAGAGTACCTTGTAAAAATCCTAAACGCCAACGCAGAATTTTTATTAAAAGATGAAGAAAATGCTTATGCTTTGGCGGAAAAATTAGCACTCAATCGCCTTCCTGGTATTGCAGCACAAATTTCAGAATCTCTCCTTGCCAACAAGACACGCACCCATCCTCTTTACGAAGTGCTTTTAAAAGACACGGGATTGTGGTATGCAGAATCAGGAGAAGTGACCAAGGGGCATTTGTATCTTACGCGGTACCAAAGTCAATTTTCTGAAGGAGAGTTTGGCGGGCAAGTTCAAGAAGGATTAGATCGCCTCTTTTTTGAACTTGCCGAAACAAACACGACAAAACTAACGCAATACTATGAAACCCTCATGGCGCGCTACGATAACGAAATTTCTCAAAAAGCATTGGTTGAAAAAGCAAAACTTTTTCACCAAGAGGCGCGCTATGCCCAAGTGTTAGCCCTTGATGACGCGTTGCGCGCTGTTGCGGAACCAAGCTTGGCGACGGAAGCTAACCAAATACTAACCTTGGCTGCCTTTGATCAGGCAACAGTGTTGTTGGAGGAAGACCAATGCCAAGGGGCCGTGTTGTTGGTTGAGCGGTATGGTGTGGGCGAGGAGCTAGCAAATAGAGAAAAGCTCTTTGAATGTTTAATGCGTCTTTCTCGTTTTGACGCAGCAGCAGCAGAGGCAAAAACCCACACGCTAGTACGGGATTTACGTGAACGTCTGGCGTGGATGATACGCCTTAATAAAGCTTTGTTTGAAGCGGGAAAATGGGCTGATGTGGTGGGAATGAGCGATGATATTATGGAACTTGGTGTTTTAGTAAAAGTACCAAAAGCAAATGAAGTATTGTACGAAAAGTTTTTTGCCCTGACGCGTCTTGGGGAGCATGAGCGCGCACTGGGTGTGGCCCAAGAGATTATGCGAACCCTTTCAGAGGTTTATAAAAGTGTGGAAGTGTACAGGGAAGTGATGCGGTATGCAAAAACACAAGGTAACGACTTGTTGCTAGAATTATATGCCAAAGAAGCCCTTGCTCTGCAGGAGCGTTCCGAACTCTTTTTGTTTACTCCTGAACTTGAATACGAAACCATTCAAGTTCTTCAGCGCTTAGAAAAACCAGAGGAAGCCCTTGAGGTAGCAGTTGCTTTAATTTCGCGCGTTCAATCTCCTAGCGAGAGAATTCGTGCGCAATATTATGCAGGAGAGATAAGTTCAAAACTCGGAAAAATTCAAGAGGCAAAGGCGTATTTTAGTCAATGTGCCGATGCTTCAGAAGAGAGCTCTTGGAAGAGTGTGTGCCAACAGCATTTGGAACTCATTCCTTAGGAAAATTTGCTACAATGTAACGCGTGAAAGTTAAAGCAAAGGAGTTGCCAATGAAGATGTATATCGTAAGAGGAACCAGTAGGGGTTTGCGCGAAATGATTTTAAGCATTAGTAAAGTGAGGGCCCAAGAGATTTCAGACTTGCGAAAACTTGGTCCAACAACCGTAAAAACCGTTGACAAAAAACCAAAACTCCGTGTGGCTACTGGTGGAGAAAACGAAATGTTAGACTTTTTAGAATGGAAAGATCCTGACCGCAATCGCTGGCACTCTCAATTTACCATCGACCCCGCACTTTATTCTCAATCTGTTTTGGAGATTCTACGACGTGAGGACAACATCTAGCCCTTTACATGTAAAGGGCTATTTGCTCAAAAAGTGCATCAGCAGAATTTTTAATAATCTCTTGTTTGAATTGCGTTTTGTTGAAAGTGCGTTGGCGTTTTGCTAGCTGCGTGGTGTGAATGCTAATCGCCTCTTGCATGGATTCATGGCTGCAATCCCCATCCAAATAAACCAACACTTCCTTAATTCCAATGGCCTTCATGCAAGCAGGTGTTCTACCGTAGCGTTTTTCAAGGGTACGCACTTCTTCTACTAAGCCTTGATCCAACATGGCACTTGTGCGTTGTTTAATGCGCTCTTTGAGTATTTCTTTATCCATTTCTACTTCAAATAAAGGCAAATGTTCTATTAGGGGTGGTTTGCGGGTACGGGCCTGAAAAACGGTAGGAACCTCCCCTGTAGCATAGTACAGCTCTAGCCATTTTTCCAGACGGTAACGGTCAAATTTTTCAGTGCGGGCTGCAAATGCAGGGTCAAGGCTCTGGGCGAGGGTTTGCACCGCGGCAATATCTTCAAGCTCAGCATGAACACGGGCTTTCACAGAGGGCGAAATGGGTGGCTTTTCGCTCATTCCCTCTAGCATTGCTTTGAGGTAAAAGCTTGTTCCTCCTACTAAAATAAGGGGGCTATGGTGTGCTAGGGCAAAAGCTTTTGCTTGGCAGTAAAGCTCAAAAAAGAGTGTCACATTAAAGGGGGTATCGGGCGTGATGACATCGATGCCAAAATGGGGCACATTGCCCCGTTCTTGTGGTGTGGGTTTGGCAGAGGCAATGTCAATTTCTTTATAAAGAGCCAAAGAGTCTACTGATAAAATAACACCCTTGTAGTGGTTAGCTAACGCTAACGCTAACGCTGTTTTACCTGAGGCTGTAGGCCCCAAAATAGCCACTTGTTTCACAAACAACCTTGGTAAAATCCAGAAAACAAAAGCACGTCATCGCTTTGATGGTTTTCTAAATCCTCATCAATTAATCGCCCGATAATCTCTCCAAGGGCAGGTCCAAACGTCATGCCAAGCCATCCATACCCCATCCCATAGACCATATTGCGGTACGTGCTATCGCGTCCAATAAGAGGCATATCATTTGGCGTAAGGGGGCGAAACCCTGCCCAGTAGCGGGGGTTTTGAAGTTCAAATTTCACGGTATGTGTTTTAAGGTTGGCAAGAATACTTTGCACACGTTTCATGTTAATGTCAGGATTTGATGTTCCAATTTCTAGCTTGGAGGTGAGGCGCATGTCATGTTGGCGTGGCGTGGCGATGATGAAAAGGTCATTAAACATGACACATTGTTTAGGTTTAATGCTCTCTTCCATCTCAAAGGTGATGTTGTAGCCTTTGGCGGGAATGAGCATTAAAGGGGTGCCAAGCTTGGCTGCAAGAGCGGTGTGATGTCCCGAAGCCAGAATAAAAGTATCTGCTTCATAAGTGCGTGTTTTGCTACGTGCGCTTTTAATCTGTTTTGGGCCAACGTCAAAATCTACAATCTCCTCGCCTGAAACAAAGCAGACGCCTTTGCGTACTAATAAGGCTTTGAGTTGCTCCATGAGGCGCCCTGGATCAAGGCGTCCGTTACGTTTGAGATGAATCACTCCTTCGATATTGGGTGCAACAAAGCCTAGCCGCTCTTTGGCAGAAGCATAATCCAATACTTCATATTTACTAGAATCTGTAGCATGGCGAAGTTTTTCACGGTAGCTTTCAGCCTCAGTGAAGACAAGCATGACGCCATCGTGGTGAAAGTCAAAATCAAGGCCCTCTTCTTGGGTGAGACGATGGTAAGCTTGGATACTTTGTTCGCCGTAGCGTTCAAATAAAATTAACGTTTTTTTTAGGCGTGCGCGGGTAGTGCTGGCCATAAAGCGCACGAGCCAGCGGTAAAAATGCGGGTCAAGATTGGGGCGTAGTACGATGGGGCTTTTACCTTGAAGCATCAATTTGAGGGTCTTTGTGATGACGCCAGGCGCGGCCAAAGGAGCTTTTTCAAAGGCAGAAAGCAATCCTGCATTTCCAAAAGAGGGAGCACTGTTGGTGTCTGTTTGGTTGATGATGGTGACACGGTGCCCCTTGTTTGCCAGTGTATACGCACTTGTGAGCGCTGCGATTCCACCACCAATAATGACAACTGATTGGCCCATAATGTTCCTTTTCGGCTTTACATGTAAAGGAATTATACCAAGCTTTCTCAAAACAGCTTTTACGTACCCTAAAAACCCTAAAAAATGCTACTATTTCGTGACATATTTGGGGCAAGGAGTGGGTAATGGTGTGGTGGCAGATTGCGTTACTGGTTATTGTGTTTGGGCTCGTTCAGTTGTTTATTTATGACAAATATGTTCAACGCAAGTCGTCTTTGTTGATTAATTACCCAGTTTTGGCGCGCATGCGGTACGTGTTTGAATTACTCAGAGAACCTTTGCGTCAGTATTTTGCTGAAGAGACCTTTTATGAGTCGCGGGATAAGGTCGAATGGGTTTATAAAGCCGCTAAGGATAGAAACCTTTTTCTCTCCTTCTCAGTCGCACAACCTTTTAGCGGGAGTCGGTTTATTATCAAAAATGCTAACAGGGTATTAAACACCGAAGAAGTGAGTGAAGATTTTTCGCAAACCTTTGGGAAGGAGTGTCAGATACCCTACGTGAGCCCTTCAGTCATTGTGCGATCAGCCATGAGTGATGGTGCTCTTAGCCCTGAAGCAACCCGCTCTTTTGCGATGGGTGCTTTAAAGGGAAAATTTCCCGTTAATACAGGCGAGGGTGGTTTGACGTCTAATTATTTTTTTACCCATCGTCCCACCAGTGAGCGTTTAGCCTACCTTGAAAGTCTGGAAGGCACCGCCCTTCAAAAAGGGCTTTACCGTCTTGTTAAAAAACTCTTTAACGGGGCGATTGCTTCACGTTTATACCGAAAGCTTGCCCTTGCAGGAACAAAAGCCAAAGATAGCTTTATTCTTGATACTGATTCGCTTTTGTTGTACCGCATTAATTGGAGCGCTCCTTTGGAGGTGTTTCCTAAAACAGTTCCCGAAGACATTCCTGATATTGTGTTGCAAATTGGCTCAGGGTTGTACGGCGTGCGCAAAGAAGACCACAGTTTTGACCCCCAGCGCTACGAAAAAGTGATGCGCTTTTGCAAGATGACGGAAGTAAAAATTGCCCAAGGGGCAAAACAAACGGGTGGAAAAATCATAAGTGAAAAAGTCACAGATGATGTCGCCTACTACCGTGGTGTGGAAGCAGGGAAAGACTTGATGAGCCCAAACCGTTTTCCTTATGCCAACACTCTGGAGGAACTTTTGGGTTTTGTTGCAACACTTAAAGAGATTTCAAAAAAGCCTGTGGGAATTAAGATTGTTATCTCTGATGTGGAGCAACTGGATGATTTGATGGTGGCCATTAAAGGGCGCAAAGGTGCAGGTGGTGCTATTCCCGATTTTATCACCGTAGACGGAGGAGACGGCGGAAGCGCTACCGCTCCTTTGGAGCTTATGGAGAGCGTGGGGTTGAGCCTTATTAATTCTTTGTATTTGTTGGATTTTTATTTGCGTATGCACCAACTTCGCGACAAGATAAAAATCATTGGCAGTGGAAAAATCCTCACCCCAGATGATGTGGCAATTGCCCTTTGTATGGGGGCAGACATGGTGGGGATTGCTAGGGGATTTATGATGAGTGGCGGATGCATTCGTGCGCGCCATTGTTCGGGTGCAGAGGGTAAAAAATGCCCCGTGGGTATGGCAACACAAGACAGAAAAAAACGTCTTTCTTATTTGGTGTTGCAAAAATCTCACCACATTGCTAACTACCATAGGCAACTCCTTCAAGGGCTTCGAACGATTTTGGCCGTAACGGGTGAAGCGCACATCTCAAAGCTTTCACGAAAACACCTTGCTTTTCGAGATGTGCGTGGCGAGCTTTTTTTTGATGTTGACACCTATTTCCAAAATAAGTTACATGTATAGATTCTTTACATGTAAAGCGATAATCTTTGTCTAATGCGCAATCGGGTAGAATCAAGGTTTATTAATTTTCAAAGGAGTGATGTGGAACGTTTTATGAGGGTGCTTAAAGATATTAATGAGCTTATTATGTTCAAGCATTCAGTGTTTGCACTTCCTTTTATTTTTGTAGCAATGATTGTGGCAAGTCATGTGCAAAATGGGTCGGTGTGGTTTGGTTGGAAACTTCTCTTTTTTGGGCTCATAGCTGCCGTGAGCGCGCGTAATTTTGCCATGGGATTTAACCGCTACGCAGACCGTGACATCGACAAAGGCAACCCGCGCACTGCTTCGCGCCCCAGTGTGGATGGACGCATTGGTGTGCGCAATATGCAGCTTTTCATTGCCTTTAATGGAGGGATTTTTGTGTTGAGTGCGTGGTTGATTAATCCTTTGGCTTTTTATCTCAGTGTTCCTATTTTGTGTGTCCTTGGCGGGTATTCACTCTTTAAACGCTTTAGCCCTTTGGCGCATTTGGTACTGGGGCTTTCCTTGGGTCTTGCGCCTATTGCGGGAGTGGTGGCGGTCAGTGAGTATATTCCCTTGTGGGCAGGATTGCTCTCTTTAGGGGTTGTGTTTTGGGTGGCGGGATTTGATTTACTTTATGCGTTGCAAGACATGGAGTACGACAAGGCAAACAAGCTTCACTCCATCCCTTCTCATTTTGGCAAAGAGGCTACTTTTTTTATCTCTAAATTATTTCACACACTAGCGGTGCTGTTTTGGGCGCTTTTTGGGTGGGCTGTTGGGCTTGGGGTGCTTGGGTGGTTGGGTGTGATTGCGTGCGCGGCTATTTTGGCTCAAGAACACCGCATTGTGGCGCGGGATTTTAGTAAAATCGATCGCGCCTTTTTTACTCTCAATGGCTATCTTGGCATCTTGTTTTTTTGTTTTGTCTTTTTGGACAGACTAGGAGCTTAAAATGCCACGCCTTGTTAATGCCCCTTTAAAAATTGCCTTTGAGCCTGTTGTTGATGAAGCCCTTTACATCAAAGAGTTTGAAAAACTCTCTTTTAGTGATGAAGATCCTGTGGGGCAATGGTTGAAAATTGCCAAGGCGCGAGGAGAAACAGGGGAAAGTGACCCAGTGCTCCTGACGCTCATGGTGGAGCTTCACCGAAAAATCGATTCTTTAGGCGCTTACGTGCGCAATGAACAGACCCAGTACCTTGCTTTGGCCAAACACGCAGAGATTGACCAAATTGGGTTTGAGTATTTTCACCTGGAAGTTCCTGTTTTGGAAACGGGAAAGCGTTATTACGGTAGGATTTTGATGCCGGTATTCCCCAAGCGGGAATTCCCCCTTTTTTTTGAAGCAGAGGGCAAAGATTTGGCTAAAATGGTGCGATTGCATGAGGGTGATGAGAGCGATTGGAACGCCTATGTTATGGCGCGCGAACGGATAATGATACGACAAATAAAGGCGAAACGCGATGGATTTTGACCTTTTAGTGTATGCGGGTATTGGGGCATTGTTGCTTCTTATTTTTTTAATGGTCTATTTTAAAGACAGTGAAAGTGCACAAAAATTCTCAAAATTTGAACGCATGGTAGAAGAGTTAATGCAACAAAACCACCAATTGCGTCGTGAAATGCTAGAGCAAAATAAACAGATAAAAGCCAAAGAAGCGGCATTTGAAGAGTATTTTCACAAACGTGTACAAGAAGAGATTAACACCAATGTGATGCCACTGCTTAACTCTTTGCGCGAGATTGAAAACATCATGCAAAACTTTCAAGAAGAGCAACAAGATAGGCTTAGTTCTCTAGAGGAACGCACTAAAACGATTAACCGCTTTGCTGCTCCTTCGGCTACCTCTAACGAAAAACAAGTGATTACCCTATTTAAAGAGGGCAAAAAAGAGCACGAGATTGCCAAAGAATTGCGACTTGGTCTTGGTGAGGTGCAGTTTATTTTGAAGATGAATTACCTCAAATGATACACTCCTCATGGGAGCCAGTCCTCAAAAAAGCGTATAGAGCACTTTCGCCTGATTATCGTGCTTTTTTAGAAAAAAAAGAGGGATACTTTCCTGTGGATTTTTTAGCGGCGTTTGGCTCTCTTTCGCGGGCTAACACTAAAGCTATTTTGTTTGGACAAGACCCCTATCCTAGGCGTGAAAGTGCTATTGGGTATGCGTTTATTGATGGGGCAGTGGAGGGGTTGTTTTCACCTTCTGGGTTTTCAAAACCAGTAAACCGTGCCACAAGTTTGCGCAATTTTCTTAAAATGCAACTGCTAGCTCAAGGGCTTTTATCGCCCGATAATCTCTCTCAATCAGCGATTTCTAACGTAGACAAACAGGGGTTGATTGGCACTATGGAAACGTTGCGCCAAAACTTTGAACATGAGGGAATTTTGCTTTTAAATACGGCATTAATCTTTACATGTAAAGAAGAAACATCTTTACATGTAAAGATGTTTAAGCCTTTCATGCAAGCTCTTTTGAGCGAGCTCTCAGGAGATAATAAAGAGTTGATTTTGTTTGGAAATTTAGCCAAAGAGGTGGAAAAGCTTTTACCAACCTCGCACGGCTACACGCTGATTAAAACCCTGCACCCTTACAACATTGGATTTATCCATGATGCAAAGGTGCAGGCGTATTTTGCTCCAAAGCGCCTTTTGGAAAAGCGCTAGAGTTTCTCTTTTTTCTTCTCTTCCACCATTTGGTCTAGCAAGACAAAGAGTTTAGCACTCGCCTCCTCGGCTTGCTTAAAGCGGTTAACAAATGTGTGCATATTGTCCATAGTATAGCCATTGGTAGCACTTTGGACGTTATGATTAATGTATTCGTGGACAGCAAGGTGAGGCTCATGGATGAGCCCGTAAGCTCTGGTTTCCTCAAAGCGCTCTTTTCCTGTGTTTGTATACCATTTTGCAAAGCGACATGCAGTTGCTTCGATTTGTTCTTTATCGCACCGTTCATTAATGACGCAATTGTATGCATTAATTTTGTAAACAATATGATCAAGTTTTGCAAGAATGGTAAAGGTTTTGTTTTCCATACTGTAAGAGATGGCGGCCGTGTGGTTGGCATTGACGTTGAAATTATTTAATGTTTCCTCAAACTTCACAACATTTGTTCCTGCTGTTTCGGCAATGCCGTTAATGCGGTCAGAGTTGGCATTGATTTCATTGGTTTCTTGTTGCAAGGTTTGGATGGTGATGGAGATTTCTTGGGTCGCTTTTTGGGTGCGCTCAGCCAATTTGCGCACTTCATCAGCTACAACGGCAAATCCGCGTCCGTGTTCACCTGCGCGTGCGGCTTCGATGGCGGCATTGAGGGCTAAAAGGTTTGTTTGGTCAGCAATGTCTTTAATGAGGCTCACCACGGAAGAGATTTCGGCAGTGCGTTCACTAAGGCTCTTGATGGCTTCATCGGTGCGCGCAATGAGTTGTGTGAGCTCTTGCACATCACTAGCTAGCGCGTTGACCGTAGAGAGGCTCTCGTTGGATCTTCTTGCGGTGTCCGTTGCTGTTTCGGTGATGCGAGCCATCTCTTCGATGCTGTAGGTCAAATCTGCCTGCACATTTTCAATGCCTGCATTTCCGTTGCCCAATTGTCCGAATTTTTCTGAAAGCACACCGCGCACTTTTCCTTTTTGTCCTGCATGAATACCTTCAACACCTTTAGTGAAAGCTTTGGCATTGTTGGCAAAAAGGCCACGAAACCCTTCGTTAAAAAGATTACGGTACGCCTTGCCTTCGCTGGCCGCTTTAACGGAAGTGTTGGCTTCACGCTGGAGAGCTTCGACTTGATCAAGAAGATCGTTGATAGCCCACGCCACCTTACCTAGAGGCTTTTTTGGGTCAATATCTACGATACGAGGTTCGAGATTGCCATTGGCGGCTTCTTGGGTGACAGCAAGTATTTTTTCATAAATATCCGCGTCTACTTCCATTTTTTTGGTCGAACCAAAAAACCCTCCTGCAAAAAGACCAAGGGCTAAGGTTCCTCCAAGAAGAGCGTCGCCCCCTAAGGTGCTAAACCCAAAAACAAGAGCCAAAACACCAAGGAGTTTAGGATCGTTGAAGCGCATTAACAAGCTGGTCATAGCTCACTCCTTTTGTGTTAAGTAATTGTTTCATGTGGGCTTCTGCAGCTTCAATACCACCGCTTTTTTCTTTAGCAAGGAGCTCCTGATAAAGCGGGATAATGGCTTGCAGTGCTTTTGGGTTGGGTTTTCGGCGCACGGAGTAGTACCCAACAGTAGTGCCATTGCGATCAAGAGAAGCCGTCACATTGGCAAAAACCCAATAATAGGACCCATCAAAGCTCATGTTTTTCACATAGGCAAAAATTTCCTCTTTGTTTTTGATGCGTTCCCAGAGTAGTTTGAAGATATAACGAGGCATGTCAGGATGTCTGACAATGCTGTGGGGCTTGCCGAGTATTTCTTGTTCGGTGGCGCCAACAATTTCAATAAAGGGGAGATTACAATAGGTGATGCGACCATGGGTGTCGGTCTTGGAAACCAAGAAGGCGTCATCCCTGACTTGTCGCTCCGTGCTGGTTGGAGTAGGACGTTTCATGATAAAATTATTCCTTTGATAAAAATATAAATATAAACAGTCAATTGTAGCTTTGGCAGGATTAAAAGGTGCTTTACTCCAGGCCTAATGGCAAAAATCTTAGGTATAATGCAAAAAAATTGCGCTAAGCTTTTGAAAAAGAGAACAAAGGTGGAGTATGTTAATTGATGGTCATGGAAGAGAAGTAAGCTATTTAAGGGTCTCTGTTACGGAACGGTGCAATTTTCGGTGTCAATATTGCATGCCAGAGAAGCCATTTTCTTGGGTGCCCAAAGAGAAGTTATTGAGTTTTGAAGAACTGTTTTTGTTTATCAAAGTGGCGATTGATGAGGGGATTAAAAAAATTCGCATCACGGGCGGTGAACCGCTTTTGCGCCACGGACTGGACGAGTTTATTGGGATGATTAATGCTTATAAAAGTGGCCTAGACATTGCACTGACAACCAACGGTTTTTTACTCGCAGACGTAGCCCAAAAGCTTTATGATGCGGGATTAAAGCGGGTGAATATTTCACTGGATTCACTGAAGCCTGAAGTGGCAAAACAAGTGGCTCAAAAAGAGGTCCTTGGACGCGTTCTTGGAGGCATTGAAGCTGCCCGTTTGGCAGGTATACATGTAAAGATTAATACCGTGCCTATGCGGGGTATTAATGACACAGAACTGCTTGACATTATGGAATACGCTAAAGCCCGCAATATGCCCATTCGGTTTATCGAGTACATGGAAAACCACCATGCCAATCCTGACCTTAAGGGCCTTAAGTCTGAGGAGATAAAAGCCATTATTGGCACCAAATATGCCTTTGAAGAGATGGGACGTCAGGGTGCTAGCCCCGCACAACTCTACCGCCTAGAAGACGGGTACGTCTTTGGCATCATCGACCCGCACAAGCACGATTTTTGCGAAACCTGTAACCGCATTCGTTTGACCGCAGAGGGAATGCTCATTCCGTGTTTGTATTTTGATGAAGCCATGAGCATTAAAGACGCGGTACGCAAGGGTGATGTGGCAGGCGCCGCAGAAGTACTGCGCACGGTGCTTGCGAATAAACCTGAAAAAAACCGCTGGAGCGAAGACCAAGAAAACCAAAGCAGTGACCGCGCCTTTTACCAAACGGGAGGCTAGTGTGCTATAATGCGCGCTTTTTTACCAAAAATGGCGCATTAGACATCTTCGCAACTATAGTGTATAAGACAAAAAAGCACCAAGGGTGCGCGGGCCCTGCGCCGAGCAGAACTCAGCGTTAGCGTAGTCTTTGGAGCTTTGCTTCAAAGGCGTATCTAAAAAGAAGGAAAGACGTGAAATACGGAGAGAAAATTATTACCACTTTTGATGTGGAAAAAGATTTGGAAGTGTGGCCCAATAAGCACCAAAAAAATTATGTGATTCACATCACCTTGCCCGAATTTTGCTGTTTGTGTCCGCGCAGTGGGTATCCTGATTTTGCAACCATTAAGCTCGAATACATTCCCGATGCGTTAGTAGTAGAACTCAAAGCCATCAAGCTTTACATCAATAGCTTCATGACCCGCTCCATCAGCCACGAAGACAGTGCCAATGAAATCTACGACGTGCTAATGACCAAACTTGCGCCAAAATGGCTCAAAGTCGTGGCCGATTTTAACCCCCGTGGTAACGTGCACACGGTGATTGAGATTGATTCTTCCGTGGTGTCTAAAGGGTAGAGATGAGCTTAAAACAGACGTACATGTACGGGGCGGTTTTTGCCCTGCTCATTGCTTTGGCTAATTACACGGTACAATTTGCTATCAATGAATGGATTACGTACGGGGCATTGTTATACCCTTTTACGTTTTTGATGTCCGATATTCTTTCAGAACGCTACACCAAACAAGAAACCCTTAAAGTGGTGCGTGTTGGGGTGGTGCTTGCCATCGTGCCTACCTTGCTCGTAGCTGATGGAAGAATCGCTTTTGCGTCCATCGTGACCTTTTTACTCATTCAACAATTTGATGTGGTTATTTTCCATGCTCTTAAGAAAAAATTTGAAAAACTGTGGTGGTTGCGCAACAACGGCAGCACCTTAACATCCCAACTGTTTGACACGGCGCTGTTTTTTACTTTGGCGTTTGGGGGCACGATGCCCACTTCTATGCTTGTGAAACTCATCATCGGAGACTATTTAGTCAAGGTTGCCTTAGCCCTTTTAGACACCCCATTTTTTTACCTCTTTGCCATTAAACTACAAAACAAAACCTTACGCAAACACCTTTAGCTCCACGCCAAAAACGACCGAAATGTTACGCCCTCACCTGTATTTAGGGGGCGGTTTGTCTCCGTTAGGATAAACCCATTGCAGTGGTTGAGCACGTTAATCATCCCCGCAGCAATCTGCTTGGGATGAAACGCCCTTCCATCAAAAAAGCCCGGCACGATACTTTGAGAATACGGATGGGCTTTAATGGAGCTTGCGGTAATCGTAGTAATGAGCCCTTGGGCTTCGTCCATGCCATACAGTTGGCGAATCAGCGCTGCGCCAATCACCTCAAAACCCAGCAAAGAAGACATAGGAAGGCCAGGAAGGTGCACAACGGGTGTTGTGTCCAAAAAACTCAATGCCGTTAACCCCGCGGGCGCCATGGCAACCCCTTTAAAAAGGGTGCGCAAAGGGCCAGAATCTAACAAAGAATGCATGGCGTCTTGGGCGCTCATCCCGCCGCTTGTAATAATGGCATCCACATTATGTAATGCACCAAGGGTAGCTAAAATAGCTTCAGGAGTATCGCTGGTGTGGGTGATGGTAGCCGTGCGCGCGCCCATCATTTCACCACGTGCGGCCATGGTGTAAGCGTTAGAATTATAAATGTGACCAGTTTTAGGGGCTTCTTGCACATCGATAAGTTCATCCCCAATGCCCACATACGCAATGCGCGCTTCTTTAATGACACGCAAGGTGTGCATCCCTTGGCTGGCAAGATTAGTGATGTCAAAAGGGCCTATTTTTTGCCCTTTTTGCACAAGACACTCGCCTTTGGTGATGTCTTCGCCTTGGGCTTTAATGAAACTGTCTTCTGGCACAATCGAGGCAGGGTCGCATGTACTTAAGGCTTCATTTTCCACGATGCATGCGGTGTTTTCAGGCACCCGCCCTCCGGTGGAAATGGAGGCAAGCCCTTCAAAAGAGGTTAAAGGCAAGGCGCCATAGGGAACAATCTTGCCATCGCGCAAGGAGATAGGAAAAGGGGGCACGGAAAAATGCGCAAGTACAGGCTCAGCACTGATGCGCCCAAAGGCTTTCATGAGTGGCACGGTTTCGGCGGTTTGTAGTGGGGTGATGCAAGAAGCAATGTGCGCAAGGGCATCGCTTAGGCTTAGTTTCACGCACGGACTCCTTTGGGGATTTTTGGTATTATACCTTTTTCAAAAATACCCAAGGAATAACAATGGATGAATTATTGCGCATGAGCGTGTTTTTGCACCTTGTGTTTGTAGCACTTACCTTTGCAGTAGCGGCGTTACATGTAAGCCTTTTGTGGTTCATAAAAGAGGCGCAAAGGCTGGGCAAAAAGATACACACACTTATTCCTGTGTATTACTTTTTGCTCAGTTGTCTTTTTTTTACAGGGCTTATTGCGTGGGCGGCGTTGCATTTTTATTTCTCCCATGCGGTGGTTACCATGGTGGTAGTGTGGGTGTTGATGCTAGGTGGAAGCATGAAGGCATATAGTCTGTTTAAGCGCACAAAAACCACAAATGCCCACGAAGCACAACAGCGCTTTGTGGCGTTTGCTAAAAAGAAATACCTTTTTGACATCTTTGTGCTGGGACTACTTGTTGCCATTGCCTAAAAGGAATACCCATGCAATTTGTCTATGATGCACGTGCGGGAGAGCGCGTGTTAACCCTTGAGGGCGAAATCTTTACACACCTCTTTAAATCTCGCCGTATGCGCCACGAAGAGTCTTTACATGTAAGGAATTTGGTGGACGGGAATGCGTACGTTTATCGCCTTGAGGCCATAACGCGAAACAAGGCACACGCCCTTTTGGAACAAACTTTGCCTTTGCCTGAAATGGCCCAACATGAGGTGAATGTAGGGTGGGCAGTGGTGGAACAAAAAAGCATCGAAAAAGTGTTGCCCATGCTTAATGAAATGGGTGTCAAAAAAATCGGCTTTGTTCAGAGTGATTTTTCCCAAGGCCGCGTTACGCTAGATATGGCCAGATTGCAACGCATTTTAATCAACTCTTGCCAACAGTGCGGAAGAGGGGATTTGCTCACATGGGAGCACTTTGAGAGTGTCGAAGCGTGGTGTGAAGCCTACCCTGAGGGGGTGGTTGTGGATTTTTCATCAAACCGCTTGGGCGAGGCAAAACCCCATGCATTTTTAGTGGGCTGCGAGGGCGGTTTTAGCCCAAAAGAACGGGCTTTGTTTGAGAATAAAACCGTGGTAGGTTTGGGAAGCCCTTATATTTTACGTAGCGAAAGTGCAGTGGTGGCAATGGCAGCAAAGATTTTGACCTAAAAAAACCTTGAAAAAGGCTGAACTTTCTGTTATACTTCCACTCCCCTCCCAATAGAGCAGTGGACTGCTTGGTCTATTGCATTTGATTTTACAAGAGAACGAAGGACTATCCGATGAAAAAAGAAATTCATCCCCAATACGTAGAATGCACGGTTTCATGTGCATGTGGTAATAGTTTTGTTACAACCTCTAACAAGCCAGAAATGCGCATTGACATCTGTAATGCGTGCCATCCTTTTTTCACAGGCAGTGAAAAAATTGTAGATGCGGCCGGTCGTGTTGAGAAGTTTAAGCGAAAATACAACCTCCAGTAAGTGCAGTTGTAACACCTCGTGTTATCATTCATTCCTACGCCGATAGGAAATTTAGAAGACATTTCGCAAAGGAGCCTTCGGCTCCTTGCTTCTGCTACCCTCCTTTTTTGTGAAGACACCCGCGAAACCAAACGCCTTTTAGCTCTCCTTGTTCAGCGTTATGGAATGGAAAGTTCCCCAAAAACCTTTATTTCCCTTCATTCTCACAATGAAAACGAAGTTCTAAAAACCCTCGATCCTGCTCTTTTAACCCAGCCTTGCTGTTATGTGAGTGACGCAGGGATGCCTGCCATTAGCGACCCAGGTGCTGCTTTGGTAAAGTTTTGCCAAGATCATGGCATTGGCTACGAAATCATTCCTGGTGCCAATGCTGCCTTGCTCGCGTATGCTGCAAGCGGTTTTGAAGAGACCGCCTTTAGTTTTTTTGGATTCTTACCCCACAAGGGCAGAGAGCGAGAAATTGCGCTGGATAAATTGCTTGCCCATGGGTTGAATGTGGTGTTGTATGAGTCGCCCCACCGCATCGAAAAACTTATGGAAGAGTTGGTTCAAAAAGCGCCCCAGCGCCCCCTTTTTGCCATCAAAGAAGCCACCAAAAAACACGAAAAAATGTTCAAAGGTTCGGCCTTACATGTAAGCACCCTGATGCAAGAAGCAAACCTTAAAGGCGAGTGGGCATTGGTGATTCAGGCGGTGCCTTCGGAGGCTGCCACAACGCCTTTGGTGGTTCAAGATATTTTAACACTCTCTCTTCCTCCTAAAGAAAAAGCAAAATTACTCGCCAAAATGACAGGCGAAAGTGTCAAAGTGTGGTACCAAAGGCTCCAAACGTAGGCTCCTTATAAGTCAATATTTAAGGGAATTTGGCTACACTCGTCCCCATGATAATCTATGGCAAACAACTCTTTTTTTACCTACTTGACAACGCTCCTGAGCGGTTGCGTACCCTCTACCTTGCAAAAGAGTGCGAAAAGAAACTCTTCTCTCGCATTGCGGCACTAAAGCGCCCTATTGTGCGGCTAGACGAGCGCCATGCGCAAGCTTTAGCAAAGGGCGGCAATCATCAAGGGTTCCTCGCGGAAATTACCCCCTTGGAGCCCACGCCTTTGGAGGCGTTAAAGCAAGGCAACTTTTTGGTCATGCTTTATGGCTTGACAGACATGGGCAACATTGGCGCAATCTGTCGCAGTGCCTATGCGTTTGGTGCGGATGGGGTTATCGTGGCAAACATCAAGCACCTTGCCCTAGAAAATGTGTTGCGTACCAGTAGTGGCGCAGCGTTTGCTATGCCTATTGCCCACGCGCCAGATGGTCTTGGCACGATGAATGAGCTTGTTCAAAGTGGGTTTACTCTTTATGGTGCGGATGCAAAAGGGGAAGATGTGCGCAAGGTTGCTTTAGCGCAAAAGAAAGTTTTGGTCCTTGGCAGCGAAGGGGAGGGAATTCCCAGTAAAGCCCTGCACCGATGCCACTATAAAGTGGCCATCCCTATGGCGAGAGCCTTTGACTCTCTCAACGTCAGTGCTGCCGCGGCAGTATTATGTGATAGGATAGCCAATGCGTGATATGACAACACTGGAAGAAGTGGGCCTACAAGAAGTTTCCCGTAAGACACATATTGAAGTCAAGACATTACAGTATATGGTCAACAAAGAGTTTGATAAACTGAGCCGTATCAATACCCTTGGTTTTTTAAAGATCCTAAGCCGCGAGTTTCACTTGGACTTGAGTGGCTGGCAAGAGGAATTTGAAGAGTACTGGAAAAGTACCAAGGGGCAAGAAGAAACCAAAGAGCCCACGTTTGTACTTAGTAGTTCCAAGCGTTCATCCAAGCCAATGTGGTTGCTAATACTCCTTCTTGGAGGATTGGGTGCTGGGGTGTGGTATTTTGATGCGTGGGGAAAAATACAAACCTATCTTGAAAATCAAAATACCGCAAAAGAGGCTCCCATTGCCTTTACGGTAGCGCCCATTGTGGAAGAGACAAAAGAGTCCCTAGAGCTTGTGCAACAAGTTCCAGCAGAGGCTTTAGAAGAAAACAACCAAACACAAACACTTTTAGTTTCTCCTCAAGGCTCTGAAGAAACATCTTTACATGTAAACACTGTCCAAGAAGAGCCAGCACCAGAAGTCGCAGTACAAGAGAACCTAGCCCAAGAAAGTAATACACAAGAGCCAGTTCAAGCCTCTTCCGCCCAGAGTGCCACTGTAAACGCTAAAGAAGGCATCATTCTCCCCAATGTAAACATTTGGGTGGGCGTTGTCTACCTTGACACAAAAAAACGCGCATCTCACTTGAGCCAAGACCCCATCACGTTGGATTTTTCAAGAGAGCAAATCATTACAACAGGACACGGGAATTTTACATTCATAAACGGGGAAGAACGCCATGAGTACACCGCCCAGTTACCCAAACGGTTTCATGTCAAAGACGGAACACTTAGAGAAATAACCCAACAAGAGTTTGTTGCGCTCAATGGGGGCAGCAATTGGTAAAACCCTTTGTTTTGGCGGCAGCATTGGTATGCATGCTTAATGCTTCTACACTTGAAAAAACCCTTGTTCAGTTTATGGGAGAAGGAGCATACCAATCTCAACGCAACCTAGTGCGTATTTTGTTTAACGACGAAGCCCGTTACATGAAAGGGGAGTCTCCCAATACCCTTGAAATATTAAAAACCTTAAAAGAACATGGCCTTTTGCGCCTCATGTACACCGAGGCGCGCGCTGTGGAGCTTTCGTTTTATGCCACAGAAAACCCCTTGTTGTTCATGCGCATCGTGAACGAATCCCTCCAGGCAATGGGCTACACCTTTTATTTGACCCAAAAAATGGAAAAAAACAAAGAAGGCATTATGTGGGTCATTGCCATGAATACCCAGCATGTTGTAGATCCTGTGTTGTTGTCGCGTCAAATTGCCTTACGTGGTGGTACGATTGAGGCAATTAGTAAAGACACACAGGGCCAGTGGCGCTATGTAATTGATTTGAAAGAGGCAAAAGCAAAGGTGGAGCCCCATCCTCTAAATACCACTGTAGCTCTAGGTAACCCTATTAACCCCTATTGGGTAAATGTTTCAGAGGCAAACCGCATGACATTGCGTTCCCATGCAGCAGACCGATGGTTTCCTCGTGTGGCCTTTTTTGATAAAACATTGCACGTTATTGAAGAGGTCCAAGAGGAGAACTCTCGTGCTCAACTTCGACTTAGTATTCCTGAAAATGCTGCTTATGCACGCATTGAAGACCGTTATACGCTAGACAACATAAAGCGAGGCCTAAGCCTTTACCTTGAGAGGAGATGAGTAAGATGTTTGATGAAATTAGGTTTAACACGATTGAGCGCCTTCCTAACTATGTATTTGCTGAAGTCAATGCCATCAAACTCGCTGCCAGACGTGCAGGCGAAGATATCATCGACTTTTCTATGGGAAACCCTGATGGCAGAACGCCTCAGCACATCATTGATAAACTGGTAGAATCTGCCCAAAAAGACAAAACCCACGGCTATTCGGCCAGTCAGGGGATTTATAAACTCCGTCTTGCGATTTGCAATTGGTATAAGCGCAAATACAATGTGCACTTAGACCCAGAAACAGAAGCAGTTGTTGCCCTTGGAAGCAAAGAAGGGTTTGTGCACTTGGTGCATGCCATCATTAATCCTGGCGATGTGGCCGTGGTGCCAGAACCCGCCTATCCTATTCATACCCAAGCGTTTATCATTGCGGGGGGTAGTGTGCACAAAATGGGAATAGAGTTCAATGAAGCCTTTGAGCTGGATGAAAATGCCTTTTTTGAAAAACTCCAAAAAACTTTTCACGATTCTATTCCAAAACCCAAATTTGTTGTGGTGAATTTTCCCCATAATCCCACAACGGTGACAGTAGAGAAGAGTTTTTATGAGCGTTTGGTGGCGATGGCTAAAAAAGAACGTTTTTATATCATCAGCGACATCGCCTATGCAGATTTGACTTTTGATGGGTATAAAACCCCTTCCATTTTTGAAGTAGAAGGGGCTAAAGATGTTGCGGTAGAGAGCTACACGCTTTCCAAAAGTTACAACATGGCGGGATGGCGCGTGGGATTTGTGGTGGGCAATAGCAAGCTTATTACGGCCCTTAAAAAAATTAAATCTTGGTTTGACTATGGGATGTTCACCCCCATTCAAGTAGCTGCAACCGTTGCACTGGATGGGCCGCAAGAGTGTGTGGAGGAGATTAGAAACACCTATGAAAAGCGCAGGGATATTTTATTAGAAGCTTTTGCGAATGCAGGTTGGGAGATGGCAAAACCCCGTTCAAGCATGTTTATTTGGGCAAAACTTCCTCTGTGTGCACAACACCTTGGAAGCCTTGAGTTTTCAAAACAACTTTTAACCAAAGCCAAGGTCGCAGTGAGCCCAGGGGTTGGGTTTGGGGAGCAAGGTGATGGGTATGTGCGTATTGCACTCATTGAAAACGAAAACCGCATCCGCCAAGCGGCACGCAATGTAAAAAAATACCTCAAAGAATTACAGGAAGGAAAATAAGGCATGATAAAGGTAGCTATCTTAGGCGTTGGTACCGTAGGAACGGCCGTTGCAAATATTTTGCTTAAGAATAAAAGCATTATTAAAGCGCGCAGCGGCAAAGAGATTGTTCCGGTGATTGGGGTTGTAAAAAATACCACCAAAGCCCGCGATACTTCTTTACCATTAACCGATGACCTTGAGGCAGTGTTGGCGCGTGAAGATATTGACATTTATGTAGAACTCATGGGCGGCGTTGCCCAAACACACGGTATTGTCAAGCGCATTTTAGCCAAAGGTAAACCTGTTGTCACTGCCAACAAAGCACTGCTTGCCTACCACCGTTACGATTTACAAGCAGTGGCTGGTGGCGTTGCTATTGGCTTTGAAGCAAGTGTAGCAGGGGGAATTCCTATCATCAAGGCATTGCGCGAAGGACTTAGCGCAAACCACATTGAATCCATTCAAGGCATCATGAATGGGACGAGCAATTATATTCTAACCAAAATGATGCACGAGAAAGTGAGTTTTGCTGCTGTGCTTAAAGAGGCCCAAGAGTTAGGTTATGCTGAAGCAGACCCTACTTTTGATGTGGGTGGGTTTGACGCGGCACACAAGCTGTTGATTTTGGCAAGCATTGCTTATGGCGTGCATGGGGACCCCGAAGACATTTTAATCGAAGGCATTGAGCGTATTAGCCAGGAAGATATCTATTTTGCTAAAGAATTTGATTACACCATTAAACTTCTTGGTATCGCAAAACGCCGTGGGTCTCAAGTAGAGTTGCGGGTCCATCCAGCGCTAGTGCCCAGCGAGAAGATGATTGCTAAAGTGGATGGCGTGATGAACGGCATTAGTGTTATTGGCGATGCGGTAGGTGAGACCATGTATTATGGTCCAGGCGCGGGAGGAAATGCCACGGCGAGCGCGGTGATTTCTGATTTGATTGACATTGCCAGAGATGGGCAAGGGTCGCCGATGCTTGGGTTTAAACAGCCCCTTGAAGAGGCGAGTTTGAGCTTGATGCCAAAAGATGAGATTGAAACCAAATACTATTTGCGGATGCATGTTCGAGATGAAAAAGGGGTGCTTGCTAAGATTGCTACCATCTTGGGCGAATGCAACATTTCCATTGACAGCTTTTTGCAAAAACCTGACCTAACAAGCCGCAAAGACGTTACTTTGCTGTTTGCAACCCATACATGTAAAGAGTCAGATGCAAAAAAAGCCATAGAAGCTATTACTCATTTAGATTTTGTGTCTGATATTCCTCATATGATTCGGATTGAGGAGTAGGTCATGGGCCTTGGCCAAGAAGGAGAAGCAAAGGCACGTGCTTTTCTTCTTGACCAAGGCTTAAGCATCATTGCGACGAATTTTCATTCCCGTTTTGGTGAGATAGATATCGTCGCCAAAAGCACAAAAACCCTTCATTTTATTGAAGTCAAAAGTACCAAACACGAAGATGCCCTTGGGCGCATTACTCCTGCGAAAATGCAAAAAATCCAAAAGACAATCGATTACTTTTTGTACAAACATGCCTTTACATGTAACTACCAAATTGACGCAATAATTGTGACAAAAAATGGTCTTGAATGGCTTCAAAACATAAGCTACTAAAGGGCAAAAGGAGTAATGCCCATCGCTATGGTTTCTTTAAACTTATAGGCGGTATAATGCCTCCTATTGAATACCTAAGGAGAAAAAATGGGAAAATACATTGATTTAAACGCATCAAATTTTGATATTTCTAAAGAAGGTGTTGCGTTGGTTGACTTTTGGGCCCCTTGGTGTGGACCGTGTCGTATGATCGCTCCTGTGATTGAAGAGTTGGCAGAGGAGTTTGAAGGTAAGGCAAAAATTTGTAAAGTAAACACAGATGAAGAGCAAGACATTGCCATTCAGTTTGGCATTCGCTCTATCCCTACTATCCTCTTTTTTAAAGACGGTGAAATGGTAGACCAAATGGTCGGTGCTTCTTCAAAACAAGTTTTGGCGGATAAGCTTAATTCATTGCTCTAATGAGAAATGTTAGAGGGAGAAGTCCCTTCTCCCTTAATTACCTTTTTGCTTCTTTTTTCGGCGCATTGATGATTGCAAGTGCGTTTGCATACTACAACTACCGGTTTTCTGAGTACAAATTCATCGATTTTAGCGAGTGGATTTTTTACCAAAAATCGGAACTATTTCAACCCACTTCCGACCAGTATACCGTGCTTGTATTGAGCTCAAACAAAGATGATATAAAAGCATTGCTCCCTAAGATTACAACAGAGCATCCCGTGTTGGTAGTGGATTTGTACCAAAAAAGAGAAGCATCTTCTTCGCAGGTGCAGTATGTGAGTGCAGGCATGAATACCCTTTTGCCTTTTGTGCATCGGTTTGGAATTTATGAAATTCCCTCAGTGTTTGAAATTACAATAGAGCGTGATTTGCTTTATAAACAAAACAGTCCATTGCGGACGATTCGTTAAGGAGACGTTGTGTTAGATTTAGCGATTATTGGGGGTGGCCCCGCAGGATTAACCGCTGGCTTATACGCCACACGCGGTGGATTAAAAGACGTTGTGATGTTTGAAAAAGGAATGCCTGGCGGACAAATCACACAAAGCAGTGAAATTGAAAACTACCCAGGCGCACCCAAGGTACTCACAGGGTTGGAGTTTATGGAGTCGTGGCCAGAACAAGCCATGCGGTTTGGATTAAAACATGAGATGGAAGAAGTGTTGCGCGTAAGCAAACAGCCTAATAATGTTTTTGAGCTTACTTTGGCGGGTGGAAAAACCGTTCATGCTAAAAGTGTGATTGTGTGCACAGGAAGCAATCCAAAGCGCGCGGGCTTTGAAGGGGAAGACACATTTTTTGGTAAAGGTGTCAGTACGTGTGCGACATGCGATGGGTTTTTTTACAAAGGCAAAGAAGTGGCCGTGCTTGGTGGAGGCGATACAGCCTTGGAAGAGGCCTTGCATTTGGCAAAAACATCCAGTAAAATTTACCTGATTCACCGCAGAGATGCTTTTCGTGCCTCACCCGCAACTGTTGAAAAAGTAAAAAATACGCCCAACATTGAGTTGGTCTTGAATGCTCAAATTAAAAAAGTGTACGGTGGCCCCATGGGTGTTGATGGGGTGATTGTGGCGGATAAAGCAGGCAATGAACGTGACCTTAAGGTGCCTGGTATTTTTACCTTTGTGGGCATGAATGTCAACAATGGTATTTTACGCCAAGAAAATGGAGACGTGCTGTGCGAACTTAGCAAAGCAGGTGAAGTGATTGTCGATTTATCGATGAAAACAAGTACACCAGGACTATTTGCCGCGGGAGACATTCGTATCGAAGCGCCCAAACAGGTGGTATGTGCCGCGGGCGATGGAGCAACAGCAGCGCTTAGTGCTATGGGATACCTTGAACATTGGGAGAGTAAATAAATGCTAAAAATTGGAATCCATGGTTCTACGGGCCGTATGGGCCGTATGATTATTGAAAACTTAGAAGAAGACTTGGAGGCAAATGCAGCTGTGTTGCACGCCATCGAAACCTTTTCTTTTGCGCCACCCAAAGAGGCCATAATTACAGATACGGTTACTGCATTGTGTGAACACAGTGATGTGATTATTGATTTTACTCTCCCCGTTGGCACCGAAGCTCTGCTTGAAGCAGCGATAAAATCGCCCCGCCCACTTGTTGTTGGAACAACAGGATTAAGTGAGCATCAACAAAACTTGCTCAAAGAAGCAGCAACACAAATGCCTATTTTGTATTCGACCAACATGTCTTTAGGGGTGGCGGTGTTGAACCGCTTGGTAGAGCTGGCTTCTAAAAGTTTGCGTGAATTTGATATTGAGATTGTGGAACAACATCATCGCTACAAAAAAGACGCCCCTAGCGGAACAGCCATGACCTTGGGTGAACATGCAGCACGCGGTCGCGGACTTGAGTTAAACGAAGTGCGTGTTAGTGGTCGCAATGGCATGATTGGAGAGCGTACTAAAGATGAAATTGCCATTATGGCCTTACGTGGTGGTGATATTGTTGGACGCCATACGGTTGGATTTTATAACGATGGCGAGTTTATTGAGATGAACCATACCGCCACGAGCCGCAATACCTTTGCCAAAGGCGCTATTCGCGCGGCAAAATGGATTGTCAACCAAGAAAATGGTCTTTATCACATCAGTGATTGCCTTGGGCTAAATTAAAGGATCGGTATAAATGTGCGCAGTTGTAGGAATATTTGATTCAAAAGAAGCGGCTAAGGTTGCTTATTATGCGTTGTTTGCCATGCAGCATCGTGGCCAAGAGGCTACAGGCATTAGCACAAGTAACGGCAGTTCTATCAAGACAGTAAAGCGACGCGGATTAGTAACGGATGTGTTTGATGAAGAGGCATTTAAACTTCTTCAAGGAGCCATGGCAGTGGGTCATAATCGCTATTCCACAGCAGGAAGCGCTTCTGTTTTGGATGCGCAACCTGTTACAGCAAGCTACCAGTTGGGTGAAATTTCCATTGTGCACAACGGTAATTTAGTCAATAAAAACGAAGTACGCAGTAGATTAATTGAAGAGGGCGCTATTTTTCAATCTTCAATGGACACCGAAAACATCATTCATTTGATTGCCCGTAGCCAGCAAGAGCGTTTGCAAGACCGCATTGTAGAGGCCCTTGAAGCCATCAAGGGTGCGTATTCACTTTTAATTTTATCGCGCCACAAAATGTTTGCCATACGTGACCGCTATGGGGTGCGCCCTCTTTCTCTAGGAAAACTACCTGATGGCGGGTATATTGTTGCCAGTGAAACTTGTGCGTTTGATTTGGTGGGGGCAGAGTTTGTGCGCGACATTCGTCCTGGAGAAATGGTCATTTTTGAAGAGGGCAAAAAGGCCCCAAGAAGTGTACAACTGTTTGAGCCAGACCCTCGTATTTGTGCTTTTGAGTATATCTATTTTGCAAGGCCAGACAGTATCATTGAAGGTAAAAATGTCTACCAAGTGCGTCAACGAATGGGAAGGGCACTGGCAAAAGAGTCCGCTTCAAAAGCAGATTTGGTGATTCCTGTGCCAGACAGCGGTGTGGCTGCTGCTTTGGGTTATGCTAAAGAAAGTGGCATTCCTTTTGAGATGGCAATTGTGCGCAATCACTATGTGGGACGCACATTCATTGAGCCAACACAAAAAATGCGGGATTTAAAAGTCAAGCTCAAACTTTCTCCAATGCGTTCTGTATTGGAAGGAAAAAGTGTTGTAGTGATTGATGATAGCATTGTACGCGGCACCACAAGCAAGCAGATTGTGCGTCTTTTAAAGAGTGTTGGTGTGAAAGAAGTGCACTTAAAAATCGCTGCACCGCCCATTAAACATCCTTGCCGCTATGGTATTGATACGCCAAGTTACGAAGAGCTTATTAGTGCTAATCATACCGAAGAAGAAGTGTGTGAGTATGTAGGTGCGGATTCACTCTCGTTTCTCTCTATTGAGGCCCTTATAGAAAGCATTGGTGACAAACAACGCTATTCGTTGGTAAGTTTTGACGGTAACTACTTTATCCAGTAAATCAAGCACCTCCTTGAAAGAGGTGCTGACTATGGGACGCTATTTTCGGCAAACATTTGGCACGAGTGTGTACAAAGTGCCTGTTTCTATTATGGGATTTACATGCCCTAATATCGATGGAACAGTGGCTAAGGGCGGGTGTATTTATTGCGAAAATGAATCTTTTAGCCCAAACCTTTCGCAAGGAAATTCCTCCCCAAAATTTCGCCTTAGCCATACAAGCCCTAACCCTTTTTTGGAGGAGCAGTTAGCACAATTAGAGGCACAAGTAGCAGACACTAAGTCTAAGTTGGTGCATAAATTTAAAGCAAAGCAATTTCTTGTTTATTTTCAATCTTTTACCAACACCTATGCCCCTCTTGACACCCTTAAAGCCCTGTATGAAAGAGCGTTACGTTTTGAGGGTGTTGTGGGGATTAGTATAGGCACTCGCTCGGACGCTATGACCGAAGAAGTGCTTGAATACTTGGGTGGATTGGCGAAAAAATGGGAAATATGGGTAGAGTTTGGTGTGCAGTCGTGTCACGATGAAACCCTAAAGCGCATTAACCGTGGGCATGATTTTGAAAATGCTAGCTTGTGGATTGAAAAATGTAAGGCAAAAGGGCTTAAGGTTTGTGCCCATGTTATCTTTGGGCTCCCTGGGGAAAACCAAGCTATGATGCTTGAGTCTGTGCAAAAAACAGCCGCCTTGGGCATTAATGCCATCAAAATACACCCCTTGTATGTTACTAAGCGTACAGCTCTTGCTAATGAGTATGCCAAAGGCAGGTTTGTACCCATGGAAGAAGCACTCTATCTTGATACGCTAGTAAAAACACTACACTTGCTTCCTTCTGATGTGGTGGTGCAGCGGATCACAGCAGGAGTGGATGATGACACATTGATTGCGCCTGCATGGTGTGGAAACCTCAAGCAACAGCGTAAACATATTCGCTTGGCGTTGGAGGAGGCGGGACTGTACTATTAGCGACAGTGGAGTTTTTGAAAAGTGGTAGTGCGCTGAAAATGGCTTGGATAGGGCATTGATACGCTAAAGTTCCGCAGTTCTTCAGGGCGTAAGTTTGTTGCAATGGTAAAGGTTTGTGTAACAGTGGATGCCTTCTCGTCCTTTTTTGTCCCAAAAGAAAGTCCAGTGGTAGGTTTAAAGACCTGAGAACCGCTTAGCCCGCCAGCACTGATAGGATTATTGACAAGTTTAACTTCAAAAAAACACTTTCCAATGGTAAAGTTTCCAATGTTGCGTATTTGGCCTGAAAAGGTGATTTGTTCAGAGATGAGCACTCTTTTTTGTGTCAAGTTCTCAATAACCGCGCTTTTAGTGTACTTGTCTAAAACCAACATAGAAAATACCATTAACATTAAAGTAACAAGCGTATTTGAAAAAATCATTGCCCAAAAGACTTTTGGGCGTTTTTCACGGCGCGTTAAAAGTACCAAAAGCACAAAAACACCTAATAAAAAAAGCAAGGCAATGATATGTAAAATGGTAAAGTATCCCATTAATAACACTCCGCTTTAGTAACTACTTCCATTGTTTCCTCATCCAACCTAAAAGGTTCAATTACTGTTTCAAAAGGTACCACCTCTGTACTACTTAGAGGGGTTTGAATGGATATCGACGTTTGGTGTAAAGGTTTTAATGTGGCAAGAAAACGGGATAATTCCCCCTCTTTTTTTGGCACTACCATGAAAGAAACGCGGCACCATGCAAAAGGTTTTGGAGAAGTGTTGGCAAGGGAGCCTTGAAGAATAAGGGTTTGTGAAAAAAGAAGTTGTTGCACATGATTTAGGGTAAGTTGATGGCTTCGCAAGGAGCGGTCAAGGTAGTATTTTATGAAAAAAGGAGCTCCAAAAAGCAGTGCCAAGTCCAACAAAACGATGATGATAGCAAGCCCAGGGCGTTTTTTGGCAAGTAAAATAGCTAAAAAAATAAATAAAAAAAAGAGAAGAATCAGCCAAGCAAAGGCGATGTAATCGCCCATTTGAAAATGGCTAATATAAACAAGCAAGGGGTGTTTAGCTGTTTCCATGGTCCCGCGCATTTTTCTCTTCGATGCCGCTTAGTCCAAAACGGCGCGCAAGTTCTTGCTTAACCCTATCAGGATGAATGTCGCGGTAGCCTAGGGCTACAAGGGTGTGAAACAGCAAATCGGCCGCTTCATAAATAGCTTCTTGAATGTTATTGTCTTTGATAGCAAAGCAAAACTCTGCTGCTTCTTCAGCCACTTTTTTAAGGAGTGTATTTTCGCCCTTGGTGTAGAGTTTGGCTACGTAAGAGGTTTCAGGATTGGCAAGTTTACGTTCGTTGATGACGTGGTAGAGATGGTCAACAACACCGTACATAGCCACCGTGTCTGCGTCGACATGCCCGAGGACTTCACCTGTGTCTACCCGATTAAAAAAGCACGAAGGCCGTCCAGTGTGACACGCAAGACCTGTTTGGGTTACATGTAAAAGCAGGGTATCGTTGTCGCAATCTAAAAAAATAGCGTCTATTTTTTGCACATGGCCGCTACTTTCACCCTTTTTCCACAACCGTTGTTTGGTGCGTGAAAAATAGTGCGCATACCCCTCTTTACATGTAAGGGTATAGGCTTCTTCGTTCATGTAGGCGAGCATTAGCACTTCTCTGGAGTGGGTGTCTTGAACCACTACTGGAAGAAGGCCATCAACCTTCTTCCAGTCTACTACGAAAGACGCTTCCATGGGTTACTGAGAAACACTTGTGGTTTTTTGAGCATCTTTACTATCTACCCAAATGTTTGGCACTGCGCCTCCAGGAGTAAGGAAAAGCTTGGCATCTTTGTTTTCACGCAAAGCTTCGTTGAATTTATTTTGCACTTCGATTTGACGGAGTTCTAAAAGACGCGGTGTTAAGCTCTTGCCGATCTCTAAGTTAGCGTACGCGTTAGCATCCGCTTCGATTTTAATAGCATCGGCTTCACCCCGTGATTCGATGATACGTGCTTGTGCAGTACCTTCGGCTAGGGCTGCCCGCTTAAGGGCTTCTTGGTTGGCGCGTTCTACTTCATAACGGGTGCGTTCCACCTCTTGACGCGCTACTTGGACCCGCTCAATTTGCTCTTTGATTTTAATGGGAAGGATAATCTCGCGCAATTGCACGGAGAGTAAGTCTGCAGGCATGTTAGGCTGGTTTTCCATGCGCACACGAATCCCCTCTTCAATCAAGGTAGCGATTTCATTACGGTTCATAGGCAACTCTTCTGCGGCGTATTTGCCGGCAACCGAGCGCACCACTTCACGGGCAACAGGGTTGATGATTTTATCTTCCCATGCTAAACCCCATGCGGCAATGGTTTGGGGCGCGTTAGCCGCGTTGAGTCGGTACTGAACAGTGATGTCGATAGAAACAGGAAGGCCCCTTGCGTCTAAAACAGCAATGGAGGCTTTTCGTGTGATACCAGAACCGCGTTGAATGATTTCTCCTACATCCTCTTGAGAGGCGTAGTTAATGATGCGCGCTTTAGTGTCCACGACAATGACTTGCTGAATAAAAGGAATAAAAAGGTGAAATCCTGGTTGCATTGGGATGGGATCAAACTTACCGGCGGTAGCTTTGATGCCCACTTCACCAGAGTTGATAATCACAAAAGGTTTGGCAATGACGGTAATGACGATGAGGGCTAAAAGCACATAAAAAATTCCCGCTTTTTTTCCAAAATCTTTGAAAAAATTAGGTGGTTCAAAATTAAAGCTCGGGCCTCCGCCACCGTTGTTGTTTCCGCCACCGCTGTTTCCGCCACCGTTGCGCTTTTTAAAATAGTCGTTCAAATCTGCTGGCATAATATATTTCCTTTGGGTATTAGATATAGGTTAAAAGATGCTCGTATGCGGGGTTTCGCCCGTATACCACATCAAAATAGGCTTCTTGGAGCTCCTTGGTCATGGTCCCTCTTGTCCCATTACCAATGACACGGCCGTCCACGTTGCGAATGGGCGTAACTTCAGCGGCTGTGCCTGTAAAAAAGGCTTCATCGGCCATATAGACTTCATCGCGCGTGACCCGACGGCGCTCAACAGGGATGCCTTTGGCGCGAGCAAGTTCAAGGACCATGCCTTGGGTGATGCTTTCTAGTGAGTTGTCATTGGGTGGAGAGATGAGCACGCCATCGCGGATAATAAAAAAGCACTCCCCGCTTCCCTCGGCGATAAAACCATCATCGTCCAGTAAAAGCGCCTCGTCATACCCTGCGTCTTTGGCTTCAAATTTGGCCATTTGAGAGTTGAGGTAGTTGGCTACTGCTTTGGCTTTGCCCATAGTGGATTTCACAGGGTTGCGTACAAACGAAGAGATTTTGACACGAATGCCTTTTTCTAGGCCTTCTTCGCCAAGATACGTGCCCCATTCCCACGCGGCAATCGCCGTGCGCACAGGCGCGCTAACGTGGTACAAACCCATCACGCCATATCCTAGAAAGATAAGGGGGCGCAAGTAGACATTGCTTTTAAAGTGATTTTTGCGCAAGAGTTCGATCTGCGCTTGCTCTAGGGTTTCAAGGTCAAAATTAGGGGTAATCATGGTAATCTTGGCGGAGTTGAGTAACCGTGTGGTGTGTTCACGCAATTTAAAGATAGCCAAGCCTTTTTGGGTTTGGTAGGCACGTGTGCCCTCAAAAACACCATTTCCATAGTGAAGGGTGTGGGTTAAGATGTGAACATTGGCCTCATCCCAAGGAACAAATGTGCCATCCATCCAGATAAATTCTGCTTTATTCATCGTTTTGCCTTTGCTTGAAAATAAAGGGATATAAAGGACACATAGTCTAACTAAGAATTCTTTAAAAGGAGGTTTAATCTCCTTTTTAGGCCCTTACATGTAAAAAGAGGGAAGTGCTATAATACACAAAAATTTTAAGGAGACCTTATGCCAAAATGTGGAGATTTAGCCCCAGAATTTTGCTTGCCTAACCAAGACGAAGCTGAAGTATGTTTGCGCGACATTAAAGGAAGATGGATTGTGCTTTACTTTTACCCCAAAGACAACACGCCTGGATGCACCACGGAAGCCTGCGATTTTACCGCCGCTCTTCCTGAGTTTGACGCCCTTGATGCAGTGGTGTTAGGCGTGAGTCCTGATAGTCCCAAAAAACACCGCAATTTTATTGAGAAAAAAGAGTTAGGCATTACGCTGTTGTCCGATGAGAGCACGCAAATGGCCCAAGAATACGGCGTGTGGCAGTTGAAAAAAATGTGCGGCAAAGAGTACATGGGCATCGTACGCACGACGTTTATCATCGACCCTAAAGGCAAGATTGCCCACGTGTGGGAAAACGTCAAAGTCAAAGACCACGCCAAAGCGGTGCGCGAAACCTTGGCAAAGCTACAAGCATGAGCAACACCGTCGCGCGTGTGTACCGGGGAAAATGGGTGGATTTAACCCACCAAGCCCATGTGGCCGTGGTGGATAAAAACGGCAAGTTGCTCTACAGCTTAGGTGATCCTGAGCGTTTTACCTTTGTGCGCTCCTCGGCAAAACCCTTTCAGGCTCTTGTGGCGTGCGAGAGTGGCGCGGTTGAGGGGTATGGGTTAAATGATGAAGCACTGGCCTTGTTGTGCGCTTCTCACAATGGAGAAGCTTTACATGTAAAGAATGTGGTGGAGATTTTGGAAAAAGCGGGCTTAGGGGAAGCGGCGTTGCAGTGTGGTACCCATCCTTCTTTGGCTCCTGCTGTTGCCAAAACCCAACCTTCTGTGCTTACTAACGCCTATTCTAATTGCTCAGGAAAACACACGGGTATGCTCATTACCACGCAGTGGTTGGGCGAAGATGTTACGACCTATTTGGAGCCTTCTCACCCCCACCAAGAGCGCATCTTGGAGGTTCTTTCAGAGCTTAGTGACACGCCAAAAGAGGCCATCGGTTTAGCGACAGATGGGTGTGGAGTGCCAGTACACTCCCTTCCGTTACGCTCTTTTGCATTGGCGACCGCGCACATGGCAGACCCCAGTGCTTTGGAGCCCAAGCGGGCAGCGTACCTTAGGCGGATTGCTGGGGCGATGATGGCGCATCCATTTATGGTGGCAGGTTCGGGTCGGGTGTGTACCCGCCTTATGGAAGAAGCCAAGGGTGAAGCCTTTGTGAAACTCGGCGCAGATGGGTACTATATGGCAGGGGTGCCTAGCAAGGGTTGGGGCATTACATGTAAAGTGGAAGATGGCAATGTCGCCATTTGCGAAGGGCTGATTATCCACGTGTTGCACCAGCTTGGGGTCTTGTCTCAAGAAGGGTTTGATGCCCTTGAGGGCTTTCATTCGCCCAAACGCACCAATCACCGCGGCGAAGTGGTGGGGCGCGTGGCGTACGATGTTGTGTTGAGAGAACACCCGTGAGTGAATACGCGTTTTTATTGCCCTTAGCGGCAGTTAATCTCTTAGGCGCCATGAGTCCAGGGCCCAGTTTTGTCATCGTGGCTAAGACCGCACTGGGAGAATCTAAAGAAGCAGGGTTGGCCGTTGCCCTTGGCATGGGATTGGGCGCGGCATGCTTTTTCCTTTTGGCAGCCTTTGGATTGTACGCTATCTTGGAAACCGTTCCCATGCTGTACATGGTGCTAAAAATAGCGGGCGGCCTTTACTTGTGTTATTTGGCGGTGATGATTTTTAAACACGCCAAGACGCCTTTGAGCACCATCAAGCGTGTTAAGGAGAAACACTGGCTAGGTTACGTGGGGTACGGGCTGGCAGTGCAACTAAGTAATCCCAAAACGGCTATTGTCATCGGGAGTGTTGTCGTGGCATTTTTACCCAAAGAAATCCCGCCTTTTACCCCGTGGCTTTTGGCACTTATGGGGCTTGTAACAGACGTGGGATGGTACGCAACTGTAGTATTGCTTTTTTCGCGCCCAAAAGCACAACAAACATATTTAAGACTCAAAACAAGCATAGACCGCGTGGCCGGTGTTGCTCTTGGAGCATTAGGAATCAAGGTGTTGGCTACGCCTTAAGAAAAAAGGAATCAAGGTGAAGTTTTCTCCAAAAGCATTCATGCCAGAACTGTTTTTAATACTCCGATCGGGCTATAAAAAAGAGTACCTTGGCGGGGATCTGTTTGGCGGGATTACGGTTGCAATCGTCGCGCTTCCTTTGGCGATGGCCTTTGCCATTGCCAGTGGTGTGGGGCCAGAAAAAGGGATTATCACCGCCATTGTTGCGGGCATACTGGCCTCCTTGTTTGGGGGTAGTCGGGTGCAAATCAGCGGCCCGACGGGTGCTTTTGTGGTAGTGATTTATGACATTGTGCTGCGGCACGGGTACGAAGGGCTTGCCCTAGCGACCCTGATGGCAGGCGTGATGCTGATGGTGATGGGTTTGTTTCGTTTGGGCGCAGTTATTAAGTTCATCCCTTACCCTGTCATCACGGGCTTTACCGCGGGGATTGCCTTGCTTATTTTTTCTTCCCAAGTGGCCGACATGTTGGGCTTAAAGATTGACCAAATGCCAGGAGATTTTCTCTCCAAATGGCAGGTTATCTTTTCCCATCTTTTTCAAACCAATGGGATTGCTTTGGTGTTGGGGTTGGTGTGTGTTGGGCTGATTGTAGGGGCAAAACGCGTGTTTCCCAAAGTGCCTGGACCCATTGTGGCGGTCATTTTTGGGGCCGTAGCGGTACAGGTGTTTAACCTGCCGGTGGAGACCATTTACAGCCGTTTTGGGGAGATTTCACCGACACTTCCAACTCCGAGTTTTGCCATGGATATTTCCCTTGAAAACATCAAACTTCTTTTTCCCTCCGCCATGACCATTGCCCTTTTGGCGGCTATTGAGTCGCTGTTGTGCGCCGTGGTGGCCGATGGAATGATAGGCTCGCGCCACAATTCCAACAGCGAACTCTTGGGCCAAGGGATTGCCAACATAGGCTCCATCGCCTTTGGCGGCATCCCAGCAACCGCGGCCATCGCCCGCACGGCAACCAACATCAAAGCAGGGGGTAAAACACCCCTTTCTGGCATCATTCATGCGGTAGTGCTAATCTTGTTCATGGTCTATTTGGCGCCTTATATTGTCATGATTCCTCTTTCGGCATTGGCGGCGATTTTGATGGTCGTGGCGTGGAATATGTCGGAGATTGAGAATGTCAAACACTTGTTTAAGGCCCCCACCAGTGACGTGGCTGTGTTGGCGACGACCTTTTTGCTCACGGTGCTCATCGACCTTACCGTCGCGGTGCAAGTGGGTGTGGTGCTGGCGGCTATTTTGTTCATCAAGCGTATTATCTCCGTCAGCGCCATTTTGGACAACAAAATTGCCACGTACGAACCCTTACCTGAAGCGTTCAATGACCCCGATGGGATTGAATATAAGGCGATTAAGGAAGGGGTGGAGGTGTATGAGATTAATGGGCCTTTTTTCTTCGGGATTGCCGATCGCTTAAAGTTTGTCTTAGACGCTATCGGGGTGACACCCCGCGTGTTTGTGTTGCGGATGCGCCATGTGCCTTTTATCGACGCCACAGGGATGTATGCACTCAAAGAATTTCAAGAAAAATGCGTAGCCAAAGGAACCGTTTTGGTGCTCTCAGGCGTCCAACCGCCCTTGTTGAAAGATTTAAAACGCTTTGGATTTGTCGGACGTGTGGGGGAAGAAAACATCTTTGACCACATTGACCAAGCACTCATCCATGCCAACACACTGGCGGTACACCATGAAAAAAATTGACACACCGATTTATGCCCTTGAGGCAGACGCGGCGCTTTTACATGTAAAGAGTTCTCCCGAAGGATTAAGTTCCCAAGAAGCCACTTTGCGCCTTGAGCGTGATGGCCCAAACCGCCTAAGCGAACCTCCCAAAGAGAGCGCGTTGAAGCGTTTTGTTTACCAGTTTCACAACGTGCTCATTTACGTGCTTTTGGGCGCGGCACTGCTTACGGCGGTGTTGGAGCACTGGATTGATACAGGGGTGATTATTGGGGTGGTGCTCGTCAATGCCATCATCGGGTTTGTGCAAGAAGGCAAAGCGGAAAAAGCTTTGGAAGGGTTGCGCCAAATGCTCGCTTCTAAAGCAACGGTATTGCGCGATGGCGCATGGAGCGAAATAGACGCGGCACTTTTGGTAGAAGGAGACGTGGTGCGGTTGCGCTCAGGAGACCGCGTGAGTGCGGACATGCGTCTTTTGGAAGTGACGGGTTTGCGCATCGAAGAAGCAGCGCTCACAGGAGAGTCTGTGCCTGTGTTTAAAGAGACCAAGCCTGTGCGCGAAGAAGCGGGCGTGGGGGATCGCTCCTGCATGGCCCATTCGAGCACACTTGTGGTGGCAGGGCGTGGTGTGGGGGTTATTACCGCCACGGGCCCCCGCAGTGAGATTGGGCGCATTGGAACGATGATGCTAGAAGTGGAAACACTGCAAACGCCTTTAACGCTTCAGATGGAAGCTTTTGGAAAGATACTCTCGCTTGCCATTATAGGCATTGCGGTTTGTTTTGGATTGTTGGGGTGGTGGTTGCACGGTTATGGACTTGAGGAGATTTTTTTAGCGGCCATTGGATTTGCGGTGGCAACGATTCCAGAAGGGTTACCCGCCATCATGACCATCACCTTGGCTCTTGGGGTGGAGCGCATGGCCAGACGCAATGCTATCACCCGAAAGCTGACCGCCGTGGAGACATTGGGTTCGGTGAGTGTGATTTGTTCAGACAAAACAGGCACCCTTACATGTAACGAAATGACCGTGCGCCACGTGGTAACGCCAAAGGGAATGTACGGGGTGAGCGGCACAGGGTATGCCCCCGTGGGAGAAGTGCAGTTTGAAGGGGAGGCGGTGGTTCTTGAAGACCACCCCGTGCTAGGGCATTTTGCCCGTGCTATGGCCCTGTGTAATGATGCGGACATTGTGCAAAAAGAGGAGAAATGGGAGCTAGTGGGTGAACCCACCGAAGGGGCGCTACGGGCATTTGGGATGAAACTGGGCGTGACGCCAAAGGCCAAACGCCTAGGGGTCATTCCCTTTGAATCAGAAAATAAGTTTATGGCGACGCTGGTGGAGGGTGAAAAACGGGAGATTTTCCTTAAAGGTGCACCCGATAGGCTTTTAGAACGCGCCGCATTTCAATGGGGTGCTTCGGGGTTAGAGCCTTTGGATAAGGCTTTTTGGGAAGGGCAGATTGAGGCCTTAAGCTTCCAAGGGTTGCGGGTGTTAGCAGCGTGCGCAAAAGAGGCGGCGGCAGACCAAGAGATATTGGGCATGGAAGACGTGCAAGAAGGGATGGTGTTTTTAGGATTGGCGGGCATTGTAGACCCACCGCGACCCGAAGCTATAGAAGCCATCAAAGCGTGCCATAGCGCGGGTATCAGGGTGGTGATGATTACCGGAGACCACGGCGGTACGGCTATGGCCATTGCTAGAGAGATGGGCATTACAAGTGAAAGGGTCATCACGGGCGAAGAGATTGAGAAGGCAGATGAGGTATCTTTGCGCGAAAAAGTCCTTACATGTAACGTTTTTGCCAGAACCAGTCCCGAACACAAACTCCGTCTTGTCAAAGCCTTTCAAGCGGGTGGCGCAGTCGTGGCCATGACGGGCGATGGGGTCAATGACGCCCCTGCGCTTAAGCGGGCAGATGTGGGCATAGCCATGGGCATCAAAGGCACGGAAGCGACCAAAGAGGCGGCGAAGATTGTGCTTGCGGATGATAATTTTAGCTCCATTGCCGCGGCAGTCAAAGAGGGGCGTACCATTTACGATAACCTCAAAAAAGCCATCGTGTTTATTTTGCCCACCAACGGCGCGGAGGGGTTGGTAATCCTTACAGCGGTGCTTTTTGGTTTGGCTCTTCCGTTGACCCCTTTGCAAATTTTGTGGGTCAATATGGTTACGGCTGTAACCTTGGCCCTTGCCCTTTCTTTTGAACCCTCGGAACCCGACATCATGCGCCGTCCTCCGCGCAAGAGTGGGGAGCGCATCTTGGATGGGGTGTTGGTGTGGCGCATCGGGTTTGTCTCTGTGTTGATTGGCGGGGCGACCATGGGCGTCTTTTTTTATGAAATACACGAAGGGGTGGGCTTGGAAGTGGCGCGAACCATCGCGGTCAATACCCTTGTGTTTGGGGAGATTTTTTACCTCTTTAATGCGCGGTTTTTGCGCACTTCAAGCCTCAGGAAAGAAAAACTGTTTTCCAATCCCGTTGCATGGGTGTGTGTGGGGATATTGTTGGTTTTGCAATTGGTATTTGTGTACATGCCATTTATGCAGTTTTTGTTTGCCTCAAGCGCCCTTGCGTGGAAGCATTGGTTTATTTCATTGGGAATTGGTATGGTAATTTTTGGTATAGTGGAGGCCGAAAAAGCGCTTATGCGCCGTCTTTACATGTAAGGAGTTTTTATGGCAATCGTTTTTGTTTACAATGCTAACAGTGGGTTGTTTAACACCTTGGGTGACATTGCCCATAAGGTCTTTTCTCCGAGTACCTACGCGTGTAATTTGTGTGGCGTTACCCACACGCCCTTAGGCATGCGCAAAGAGTGGAAAGAGTACTTGGAAAGCTTACATGTAGAGAAAGAGTTTTTACACGCAGACGAGCTTGAAGCGACATATGGAATCAAAGACCTTGCTTTGCCCGCTATTTTATTTAAAGAGGAGCAGGGCGTAAAACCTTGGATTAGTGCAGAAGAACTTAATGCATGTAAGGATTTAGAAAGCATGAAAGCTTTGGTTTCAGGAAAACTTAAAGAGCGTGCATGAAATCCTATTATGATGTCATCATCGTGGGGTCTGGCCCTGCGGGATTGGGCGCGGCCTTTAAGCTAGCGGAAAAGTCAACCCATTCGGTGTTGCTCTTGGAAAAGAAAAAAATCAGTTCAGGGGGCTTGCGTAATGACTGCAAGCAAAACTACACTTTTCCTGTGGGGTTTCCCTTGGAGCATTGGAGCAAAGAAGAGGCACACGACTTACTTGAAGAGGTTAAAACCCACCTAAATCCTGCTCTTGAAACCAAGCAACACATTGAAAAATACCAAGCCCGTGCTCGAAAAATCGGTGTGGAGATTTTGAGCATTGACCAAGCCCATGTGGGCACGGACAAATCTGCCGCGCTCATTAAAGGGCTCATCGCAAAGCTCAAAGCCCTAGGCGTGGACGTGGCTTTGGAGACCGAAGCGGTACATGTACATGCAGAAACTAAAGAGGTGGAGCTTGGCTCTGGCGAGCGGGTCGGGTTTGGGGATGTGGTGTTAGCCCCTGGGCGGGGGGATTACGACTGGTTGCAACGGCAAATGGAAGCCATGAATGTGCCTTACAGTGACAACATCGTGGACATTGGGATTCGCGTGGAGACCAAGGAAGAAAACTACCCCATTGTGCGGGATTATTATGACCCAAAGATTTTGTTTCCAGGCAAAGTGCGCACTTTTTGTACTAACTCAGGATGCGCTCACATCGTGCGGGAAAGCTACAAAGGGTATTATTCTGTTAACGGCCACTCCCTTTCGCGCGACCATGCGTCCAATGGCTTGGTAAATTTTGCCATGCTTAAAACCATTCGCCTCACCGAACCTGTGGTGAGCGGACAGCAGTTTGGAAAGATTTTGGGGGAAATGGTCATGCAACTCAGCGGCGGTTCGGTCATCATGCAACGGGTGGGAGATTTTCGCTTGGGTTCGCGCAGTAAAAAAGAGACCTTTAACAGCGACTTGTATGACTTTGAACCTACGCTCAAAAACGCGGTGGCGGCGGATTTGTCTTTGAGTATGCCTGCAAAAATCTTGCGGGATATTTGGAAGTCCTTAAAGATGCTAGATACCATCATCCCAGGCGTGTTGCACCCTTCGACTATTTTATATTATCCTGAGATTAAAACTTACTCTAACAAGCCCACGTTCATCAATAGAGACTTTGCGGTGCGCCCCCATGTGTACATCATCGGTGACGCCGCAGGGACGAGTCGTGGGATTACCGCGGCATGGGCGTGCGGCATCCGCGCCGCACAGGGGATTTTAAAACACTAGAGCAATGTTCTCGCTCATTCTCGGTTTGTCGTCCTGACAAACCTCCGGGGGTTCTCAGCCAACGCTTATCCTGAGCGTTTAACAGCCTCGAAAACCCGCTCACACACTGCTCTAGGTTTTTACACAGCGGGTGCGCTTAACTCTTTTACCGCCGCTTCGTCTAGGAGTGCTTCTACGACACTGTACCCTTTGCGCAATGCTTCGCTTAGCGCCGCATCGATGGCTTCTTGGTCGTTTTTGTCTTTGGGGACATTTTTGTTAGGCAGGGCGCAATTGTTGTAAAAATCATGCAAATACGCCACACCAGCGCGATAATCCAACCGATGGGTCAGTTCATTTTTGAGTTTTCGGGTTTCGTTCATGATGGTGTAAGCTTGCTTGTCGATGAGTCCTAGGGACAAAAGCTCTTCGAGGAGTTTAAACTGAGTGACACTGCGCGAGGAGTTGGGTACAAGGGCTTCGGCGACAAATTCATAATACGCTTCAACGACCAAAATCAGTACATAAGGGCTTGTGCCAAGGGGGCTGGTTTCTTCTTGAATGAAGCGCTTAAAGTGGTCGAGTTTTTCTAAAGGGATGCTCATCGTTTGGCCTTTTTGGTGGGGTGTTTTTGAGTGGGTTTGGTGGCGGTTTTTGCGTTTGTTTTTTTACCTAGTTTAGTGTCAGGTTTTTTACCTTTTTGGGTAGGCCTTTTGCCTTGTTTTTTGGGCTTAGGAATATGCCAACGTTTGGCTTCAAAGCCTTCTAAAAAGTCGATTTTAAAGGTGCGTTTAGCAAGGGCTTCAATCTCTTTGAGTTTGCTTTTATCCTCAGGTGTGACGAGCGTAAAGGCTTCACCGCTCTCTCCTGCGCGGCCTGTACGTCCGATGCGGTGGATGTAATCTTCTGCATCAGGGGGCAGGTCAAAGTTGATAATCACAGGCAATTTTTCAATGTCCAGCCCGCGCGAAGCGATGTCAGTGGCGACGAGCACTTGAATCACCCCTGCTTTAAAAGCATTGAGCGCTTTGGCGCGGTGGGCGTAGGGGATGTCGCCGTGAAAAATAGCCGTTTTTAGGCCGCTTTCTTTCAAGTGCGCGCCTAGAACGTCAGCACTGCCTTTGGTTCTAGTAAAGACCAACGCTTGGGAAAAATTACGCGACCCAATGAGGTAAGAAAGGAGCTCGTTTTTTTGCTCTTTGTCACACCCGTAAAAGATTTGAGCAATGTGCGAGGTGTCTGGCACCGTGGGTGTGAGGGCGATGGTGAGGGGTTTTTTGAGGCAAATCTCTGAAAACCGCTTGATAGATTTGTTGAGGTTGACGGAAAAAAGCAAGGTTTGGCGTTTTTTCGGAAAGAGCGCGACAAGGGTTTGCACATCTGCCCAAAAGCCCATGTCTAAGATGCGGTCTGCCTCATCAAACACCACTAAACGCAAGCTCTCTAGACTCACATTGCCTAGCTTCAAATGCTCTAACAAACGCCCAGGCGTGGCGATTAGAATCTGCACACCGCTTTCGAGTTTTTTGGTTTGAGTGGAAAGTTTTGCACCCCCGTACACAGCACAACTTGTCAATCCTGTGTGTTGCGCGTAAGTTCGCACACTGCGCTCCACTTGCGTGGCCAGTTCGCGGGTAGGCACAAGGATGAGTCCGCGAAGGGCAGGGGAGGCGGGGCTGTTGATGAGGTTGTGAAGCAGGGGCAACACGTATGCGGCAGTTTTGCCTGTGCCTGTTTGGGCTGTGGCCATAAGGTCGCGCCCTTGGAGGATAAGTGGGATGACTTTTTCTTGGACGGGCGTGGGCACATTGTAGCCAAGCGTGGCAAGAGTTGTGCACAAACGTGGGTCAATTCCCAGCGATTGAAATGGCATGGTATTCCTTTGGGGGATTTAAAAGGCATTATACCTCTTATGCCCTTTGAATTTTATCCAAGAGCGTTACATGTAAAAGAGTTGCTTTTAAAAATGACGATTTTTAAGCCCCTTTTTACTTCCATGTGGTCACAATAACACTGAATCAATAAGAATAATATTTATACAAGGAGTTCGTATGAAATTCGCAGTGTTAGTCCTAGCCTGTGTGTCATCATTGTTGGCGCATTTTCAAACCGTCCTCGTGGACAAAAGCGTTTTAGAACAAGGCGATAGCCCAAAAGTAGCTCTTAAATACGAGTTTACACACCCTTTTGAGCAAAGCCTTATGCAGATGGAAAAACCCCAAGACGTGGGTGTTTTTGTGGAGGGTGCGCGCCACTCTTTGGCGGAAAAAATGGTAGCGAAGAAAAAAGAAGGGATGCAGTACTGGGAGGCGAGTTACACCATCGAAGAACCCGCGGTGTACCAGTTTTATGTAGACCCTGTGCCCTATTTTGAGCCCGCGGAGGAAAAATTCATCCGCCATCAAACTAAAACCATCGTGGACGCGTTTGGCGCAGGTGAAGGCTGGGATGAACCTGTAGGGTTTAAAGCAGAAATCATCCCCCTCTCGCGCCCTTATTCGTTGTACGCGGGCAATCTCTTTAGCGGCCAAGTGTTCTACCAAGGTGAACCTGTGCCTTTTGCGGAAATCGAAATCGAGTTTTACAATACTAAAGGCCTCAAAGCACCCAATGGTATGTATGTGACCCAAGTCACCAAAGCAGACGCCAATGGTATCTTTCATGTGGCCTTGCCAAAAGCAGGATGGTGGGGCTTTGCCGCCCTTTTGGAAGATGATGAAACCCTTGCGTATCAAGGGGTAGAGTACCCTATAGAACTTGGCGCGGTGTTGTGGCTCAAAACGGAAGAGATGCGCTAGATGCACATCAGCGAAGGAGTGTTGCGCCCCGAAATCTTGCTAGCAGGCGCGGCAGTTTCGACGGTATTAGTAGGCTGGGCCTTTAAAACCTTGCGCCACGAAGAGATTCCCAAAACGGCTGTGTTGTGTGCGTTGTTTTTTATCGCTTCGTTTATTCACGTTCCCGTTGGTCCCGCTTCCATGCACTTGGTGCTTGGGGGAATCGTGGGGGCGTTTTTGGGGATGCGCGTGTTTGTGGCGGTCTTTGTGGGCTTGTTGCTCCAAGGGTTGCTGTTTGGTTATGGGGGTGTGAGCACCCTTGGGGTGAATGTCTTTAACATCGCCACACCCGCTTTGCTGGGTTATGGGCTTTTTGAGGCTTCAAAAAAGAGGGAAAAGTTCAAATCCCTGTGGTGGTTTTTAGTCGGGTTTGTGCCTTTGAGTGTTTCGGCCTCGTTGCTCTCTCTCGCACTTGCCCTTAATGGTGAGGCGTTTGTGGGGGTAGCTAAAGTGATTTTTGCGGCCCATTTTCCCCTTATGGTTGTGGAGGGTGTCATCACGTTGTTTGCCCTCGCTTTTGTTCAAAAAGTCTCCCCTCGCCTTTTGGAGCGCGCTTCGTGAAAAGGTTGGTGGTGGTGTTGTGGTGTTTGGCCTTGCCTTTGTGCGCCCACAAACTTTCTGTGTTTGCCAAGGAAGAGGCAGGTAAGGTGGAGCTGCGGGCGTATTTTAGTAAATCGGCCCCTTGCAAGGGGTGTCAAGTGTCTGTGCAAAACGCCTCAGATAAAATGCTTTTGCAAACCCAAACCAACGACGAGGGCAAAGTGTGGCTAACCCTTCCCTCGGGAGCGTCGCGGGTGGTGGTGGAGGGCGGCATGGGGCACCAACAAGAGCTTGTGCTAGAAAATCCTGTGCCTGAGGAGGGCACGGTGTTGCCGTTCTTGCTTTCCTTGCTTGGCATTGGGGTGTTTTTTGCCCTCTTGTGGTTTATGAAGCGCCCCAAATGAATCCTGCTGTTGCTTTGGTGTTGGTGGTGGTTTATGGTGGTGGTGTAGCACTCATGCAAAGCCTCTCTTTAGCGATGGTCTTGCCCCTTATGTGGCTTGGGGTGTACCAACGCCATGCCCTAGGACGTGTGCTAAAAACCTTGGTGTTAGTGAACGTGTTAGTGGCGGTTTTGGTCATCGCTCTTGTCCTCCAAGGCGCCCATGACATGGCGCTTTTGGTGGCGGTGCGTTCGAATTGCATGGTGGCCTTTGTGCTGTTGTGTTTTGACCAAAAAGACGCCAATGCACTGGCGTGCGGGATGCAACAGTTGCGTTTGCCAGATGTGCTTGTGAGTATGGTGTTTTTCACGGCCAAGTTCATTGAACTGTTGCGGCGAGAATGTGTGCAGTTTAAAAACACCGCCAAGGTGCGGGGATTTGTCCCCAAAACAACCCTGCTCACGTACCGTACGGTAGCGGGATTTGTGGGGATGCTCATCATCAAAGCCTTTGAACGTGCAAGGCAGTTACAGTACACCATGAAAGTGCGCCAGTTTCAAGGGCGCATCTACACCCTTGAAGCCACCCCGTGCCCAAGACTGGGTGAATGGGGATTGCTTGGGGTAAGTGGTATTTCTTTGGTCTTATACGCAGGAGGGTGGTTATGAGTTGTTCGGTGACGCTTCGTGCTCTGACGCTGAGGCGTGATGGGGTTTGCTTGTGCGAGGGAATAAACTTGGACGTTTCCCACAAAGAGAAAATCGCCATCATTGGGCCAAACGGGTGTGGTAAGACCACCTTGCTAGAAACCCTTGTAGGACTTCGTTTGCCTCAAGGGGGAACGTTGGAACTGTTTCATCAACCCATGACCTGCGAGAAAGACTACGAGCCTTTACGGTTTGTGGTGGGGTATTTGTTTCAAGATTCGGACAACCAATTTCTCTCGCCCATCGTGGAAGATGACGTGGCGTTTGGCTTGTTAGTCAATGGCGTTAGTGTGGAAGAAGCGCGCCTAAAAACACGGATGATGCTCGAAGACTTGGGCATTTCGCACTTGGCTAAAAAGGTCGTGTACCACCTCTCAGGCGGGGAGAAAAAACTGGTCGCGTTAGCGGGTGTTTTGATTACTGAACCCAAGTTGCTTTTGTTGGATGAGCCGACCAATGGACTAGACGCGCTCATGCAACAACGCTTGGTGGAGATTTTGAGAGGAATCGACAAGAGCATTATCATCGTCTCTCACCATCAAGAATTCATCGACTCGGTGGTAGATGGGGTGTATGAAATGCGCCCCAAAGGTTTGACGCGTATACGCTAAAATGCTATTTATTCTTTACATGTAAAGGGTGTTGGCATGCAACTTCCTCCTTTGTTTCAAGGCACACTTATTAAACGCTACAAACGGTTTTTGGCCGATGTGGTGCTAGAAAATGGGCAGACCATCACCGCCCATGTGCCAAACTCTGGCGCGATGACTTCGACTATCGCCCAAGGATGTCCCGTGTGGGTGAGCTACCACGAAAACCCCAAGCGCAAACTGGCTTACACCTTGGAACTCAGCGATATGGGCAGTGGATTGATTTGTGTGAACACAGGCTGGGCCAATAAGCTTACTATTGAAGGCATCCAAAACGGCGTGATTGAGGAGCTTCAAGGGTACGAGAGCCTCATGCCTGAACAGCGTTATGGGGAACATTCGCGCATTGATATTTTGCTTCAACGGGGTGAGGAAAAGTGCTACGTGGAAGTCAAAAGCGTGACCTTGCACCTTGGCGATACCTTTGCCTTTCCTGATGCAATAAGTGCGCGCGGGACGAAGCATTTGCACGAACTTGCCGCCATGAAGCGTGCGGGACATCGGGCGGTGATGGTGTATGTCATCGGGCGGAGCGAGGCGCTGCCTTTTCGTTTAGCGCACGAAATCGACCCTGCGTACGCCAAGGCCTTTGAAGAAGCCCGCGAAGCAGGCGTGGAAGCTTTGGTGTACCAAACGCGCCTTACATGTAAAGCACTTAGCCTTGAAAAAAGGAAGATTAAATGATTCTAGTGAGCGCGTGTCTTTTGGGAGAAAAGGTGCGGTATGATGGGGGTGAAAACAGGTGCGCGCATCCGTATCTACAGCAGTGGGTAAAAGAAGGGCGTGTGGTGGCGGTGTGTCCTGAGAGGCTTGGAGGACTGCCCACGCCGCGCCCGCCTGCGGAGATTACCTGTGGAGGAAGTGGTGCGCAGGTGCTAGAGGGCAAAGCGCGGGTGATGGACGCGCGAGGCGAGGAGGTGAGCGAAGCGTTTGTTAAAGGCGCACACGAAGTCGTAGCTTTAGCAAAACGCCACGGCGCGCGGATGGCTATCTTGAAAGAAGGCAGTCCCTCATGTGGAAGTTCACGTATTTATGATGGCACCTTTGGAGGTGTGAAAGTCGCAGGAGAGGGCGTATGTGCGAGCGCCCTAAGAAAAGCTGGCATCGCCGTGTTTAGCGAAAACCAGCTTGAAGCAGCGTGGGCTTATCTTACGCCATCAAAAGCTTGAGGTGCTTTAGGGTGAAGAGGTGGACGTTGGGGTGGTTTTTGAGTTCACTGGAAAAGCCACCTTTTGCCACAAGGACGTAGCCATCAGCGGTGATGTTGGCGTTTTTGGCAAGGGCTTGGAGCGCGGAAAGGTCGCTTTTTTTCATTTTTTGCGCACTGTGCTTGAAGGTGCCTACAAGGGTGGATTTGTCTTTACATGTAATGACAAGAGGGACGTAAAGGGAGCTATTCCAAAAGGCGCGCACGCTCATGGCTTCGGGGAGGCTTTCAAGGAGGAACAGTTGGGCGAGTTGCTCAAAGGTGCGCTGGGAAAATTCGCTTTTTTGCTGGGCAAAACGCTGGGAAAATTCTGCATAATCCCCTTGGGAAATGCCTTTAAACAGGGGCGACACAAAGGCAAACCAAAACCGAAAAAAGGGCAAGGTGAAGCTCAGACGCTCTTGGTCTGGGTTTTTAAAACATGCTTCAGTACGTAAAAATCCCGCCTCACTCATGGCTTCTACGGCGCGAATGCCTTCAGCCAGACTCACATTAGCCCGTTTAAAGGCGGTGCGTCCATCCCCTTGGGCGACGCCCGTGAGGACTTTGTGGTACAAAGGGTTGCTTCCTGTGAAGTGGGTGATGAGCGAATGGAGTTGTTTGTAAGGCACCAAGATATGCTCCTCGATGAGCGTTTCAAGGGGTTTATTTGGGTCGATGACATCGTCGAGTCCGCCAAAAATAGCAAAAAGTTCAAGGGCTGTAGCGGGGTCGGTGATAGCGTTGTGGTGGCAAAATAGACGAAATTGCTCTGTTAGGGGCGTATGAAAAGGAAGAATGGGAAAGCCTTGTGTTAAAGTGGGGGTATTATACAGGGTTTTGGGTTTACATGTAAGAGGGTTTTGAACAGTCCCGACTAATGTCCATAAAACCCAAACAACCACAGCGGTATTTTTTTATCATTGGTTGTAAAATCAATATCAAGGGCCAAATAGCTCTTTGGCGTATCTTTTATTTGTGAAAAATCTTTGCTTCGTCCCCCAACTTCAAAAATATTGCCATCTACTACAAAATCTCCAACATCACTGTAAAAAATAGTTTCAAAGCAGTTTACAAAAAATGTTTCTCGCACGGTTCCTATCTCTGCTTCGGTTGCAAATTTATTGCTGTAACTATAAAGGATGTTTGTATTGGCAAAAAGGAGTTTTTGTGGCTTCTTGGTGGTTTTTTTAGCCTCTTTTTTCATGGATTTAAAAATCCCTGTCTTATCCAGTATTTCCATATACGTGTAGAGAGTCGGCTCACTTATGCCCATATCCCTACTCAACGAAGCCATGTTAACGCTAAAAGGTTTCTTTGCACTCACAACTAAAAAGATAAGTTTTTGAAATACAGACACATGGGTGTAGTCTATTTTGTTCAACGAAGGGATGTCTTCATGAATAATTTTATCCATAGCATTAAAAAGTTTTTGTTCAAAATACTCTTTGCCTTCTAGGTAAAACGGGTATGCGCCATGTTTCAAGTATTCTTTAAAATGCGCAAATAAATCCTCATGGCCAAAGACCAACTCCTTGCTAATGGAAGATGCATTACTTAAAATCTCTTCAAGGCTGTAGCTAGAAAAAGGAGTCCCCTTCTCAAGCTCCAAATACTCTTTAAAGGAGAGTATGTCCATTTTGTGCAGCACGAGTCTTCTGCTAAGGTCATATTTTTCATAGAGAATATTGAGCATCGATGAGCCACTAAGCCTGATGGTAAGATCAGGAAAACTGTCATAGATATTTTTAATCTCCATTGCCCAATTTTTGTATTGGTGGACTTCATCGATAGCTATGAAGCGCCCGCCTAGAGCATAAAATTCATCGACTATAGTATAGATACGGCTATTGGTGAACTCTATATCGTCCCCACTCATGTATAAAACTTTTTGCGGAAGGCTTTTGAGATATTGAAGCAAAAGCGTTGTTTTTCCAACCCCTCTGGGGCCTATTAGCCCAATAAGCCTCTCGCTGTTTTTTAAGACATTGAAGTACTTTGTTCTTATGTAAGAAGTGTCAGTCTTAGCAAAAAGAAGTTCTTGCTTTCGTATAAAATAGTCAAGTTTCATCTATTTCCTTAAATGCTTTTAGTGATTATAGCACAAAATAGAAAAACACATTTTAGTAAAATGGGTTAAAAGGGCATAAGGAAAGACTTAAACAAGACCTTGCAACCCTCACGTGCCGCAAAAAGTCTTGTACCCCACATCCACGCCGTAAGGGATGGTTTGCAATTGCGCATTTTCGTACCCTTCGTAGGGTGTTTTGAGTGCGTGAAGGAGGGTGAAAAAAGGCTTTTTATTTCCCGCCTCTGCTTCCACTAAGGCTTCTTCGACCAAGTGGTTTCTAGGGATGACCAAGGGATTGCAAGAGCGCATGCATGCTTTGGCACTGGCGGTGTCACCTACGGTGTGTTCCCATTGTGCGTGCCATGCTTTCAAGGCGTCGTCCAAGGAAACAAAGTGCTCTTTGTCCGCAAAACCAAGGGAGGCAAAGGTGTTGGTGTAATCAAGCCCTTTTTGTTGCATGATGCCAAGCAGTGCGTTAGCGAGGGCTTTGCCTTCTTTATCCACCCTTTCAAGCCCTAACTTTTTGCAGAGCATGGCATCATATTTTTGTTCATAGAGAGGCACGAACTCTTCTAGCGCCGCAGTAGCTTTTTCCACCGCTTTGTCCTCGTCGCTGTCGATGAGCGGTAAGAGCGCACCCGCTAAAACCGAAAGGTTCCACCCTCCGATGACGGGCTGGTTTTCAAAGCGGTACCGTCCCATTCGGTCGATGGAACTAAAGACCGTTTTGGGGTTATAGGCGTTCATGAAAGCACACGGCCCGTAGTCGATGGTTTCGCCGCTGATGCTCATGTTGTCGGTGTTCATGACCCCATGGATGAACCCTACGCGCATCCACTCCACGATGAGGGCTACTTGGGCTTCCATGACCGCTTGCAAAAAGGCTAAGGCTTTGTTAGGATGGGCTTCGAGGTGCGGGTAGAGGCGGGCGATGGTGTATTCTAGGAGTGCTTTTAAGTTCTTTTGTCCGCCATACTGCCTTGCGTACTCAAAGGTGCCGACGCGAAGGTGACTGCTTGCGACCCTCGTGAGCACGGCGCCTTTGTGGGATTTCTCTCTCACGACCTCTTCGCCCGTTTCGACGACTGCTAGGGAGCGGGTTGTTGGGATGCCTAGGTAATGCATGGCTTCGCTGATGAGGTATTCTCTAAGCATTGCGCCAAGGGTGCCCCTGCCATCGCCCCCGCGGGAGTAGGGCGTTACGCCTGAGGCTTTGAGTTGGATGTCGTGGCGTTTTCCTGCTAGGTCTAGCACTTCTCCCAAGAGCACGGCTCGTCCGTCTCCAAGCATGGTAAAGTGCCCAAACTGGTGGCCTGCATAGGCCATGGCGAGGGAAAAAGAGCCTTCAAAAAGGGTGTTGCCACTAAAATACTCCGCCAGCTTTTCTGTGCTTGCGTGGGGAATTGCTAGGGTGTGCGCGAGGTCGTCGTTGAAACAAAACAGCTTTGGCACCGCCACTTTTTGGGGATGTTGTAAGGTAAAAAATCGCTCAGGCAAAGTGGCGTACGTGTTGGAAAAAGCGATGTGCATGGTGTTATCCTTGGTGTTACATGTAAAGCCATTGTAGAGGAGGAAGATAAAAAAGTGCGTTAAGGAAATGGGCTTATTTTTAGGCTAAAGAAATTCAAAGGAAGGCTTGGAGGTGGGTTTTTTGGCTTACATGTAAACACATTGCGCATCAAATTTCTTTGTGTTTTTTACCATTAAAAGAGAAAATCGAATGAAGAGGTATCTTTTGTTTGCCATTTAAAATCAAAAATTCTTTGTCATCTATAATGCTTAGCGTAGTGACGATGCCTTTGATAGTCTTCTCCTGCTCGCCCTCTGTGTAGACAATTGTAGAGGGTATCTTTCTTTGAATAGCAACCATAAGCTGGTCGTAAAATTCAGATGAGATGGGCGTATACATCGTTATTTCCTTTTGAAAGTTAAAAAAAGCGGTGAGGTTATTTTTTCGCCAAACCCCTTACATGTAAGGATGAAAAAGTATGCTCCTATTTTCCTTGTTTACCCTAAGTCTCCGATAGAGAAGGGGTAAAGCATGGTATTTACTTTTTACTAGTACAAAAACCCAAACAACCAAAGAGGTATTTTCGCGCCGTGTTTTGCCTCTATGTCATCAAGAGAGAGGCAGTTTTTTGCACATCTTTTATCTGGGAAAAGTCTTTGTTTTTTCCGCCAATTTCAAAGGTATGGGTGTTGTCCACCAAAAAGCCCCCTTTTTTTTGTAAATTGAGTCTTTACATGTAAGCCCACTTACCGCAACACCCTCGATGCGTTCAAGATAGCGATGAGCGCGACGCCCACGTCTCCAAAAACTGCTTCCCACATGCCAGCAATCCCAAAGGCGCCAAGCACTAAGATGACCCCTTTGACCCCAAGGGCGAAGACGATGTTTTGCCAGACGATGCGGTGGGTTTTGCGCGCTAGGGCGATGGCGATGGGGATTTTGCCGAGGTTATCGTCCATGATGACCACGTCTGAGGCTTCGATGGCCGCGTCCGAACCCACGCCGCCCATGGCGATGCCCACATCCGCGCGCGCAAGAACTGGCGCATCGTTGATGCCATCCCCCACAAAAGCCACTTTGCCTTGGCCTAGGAGGGATTCGAGTTTTTCTACTTTTTGGTGGGGTAAGAGTCCCGCGTAGACTTCCGTGATGCCAAGCTTTTGGGCTTGGACGCGCGCCACTTCTTCGCGGTCGCCTGTGAGCATGACAAGGCGCGTGATGCCCAACTCTTTCAAGGCTTGGATGGCTTCAATGCTCTCACGTTTGAGCGTGTCGGCGATGCACAGCGCACCCGCGTACACGCCATTAACCGCCACGTATACCACGCTTTGTTCGCTCTCTTGGGGCGAAGCGGTGATGCCCTCTTTTTCCAAAAGGGCGTAGTTGCCCACCAGTACTTCTTTGCCCTCAAACCGCGCTTTGACCCCAAACCCTGCCAACTCTTCGACCTCACCTTTTTCTTGGCCCACGTCCGCGCCAAATGCCTGCACGATGGAGCGGGCGATGGGATGGGTCGAGTGGCGTTCGGCTTGGGCGGCGGTACCAAGCAAGGAAGCTTCGTCAAACCCGTTGGCGGGGTGGAGGCTTTGGAGGCGAAAAACGCCCTCGGTCAAAGTGCCTGTTTTGTCAAAAACAATGGTTTCTACGTTTTTAAGGGCTTCGAGAAAGTTGCCCCCTTTGACCAAGATGCCCCGCTTGGACGCCCCGCCGATGCCCCCAAAAAAGCTTAGAGGGATAGAAACCACAAGGGCGCACGGACACGAAACAACAAGGAAAACCAACGCCCGCCCAAACCACTCGCTAAAGGTCGCGCCTTCTAGCAGTAGGGGTGGCAAGAGGGCTAACAAAACGGCCGCGCCCACAACCACAGGCGTGTAAATCTTGGCAAAAGAGGTGATAAATTGTTCAGTTTTGGCTTTTTTCGCCCCCGCGTTTTGCACGAGGTCGAGGATTTTAGCGACGGTGGAGTCGGCAAAAAGCGTGGTGGTTTGGAGGGTGAGGAGGCCAGTTTGGTTGATGCTTCCTGAGAGTACTGTGTCGCCTTTGCCCACGTCGCGCGGTAAGGATTCGCCCGTGAGTGCGGAAGTGTCTAGGGTGGAAGTTCCCTCTAAAAGAACCCCATCAAGGGGGATTTTTTCACCCACGCGCACGAGAATCTTGGAGCCTATCAACACCTCTTGGGGCGACACGCTTTTTGTGACCCCATCAAGAAGGAGCGTAGCGGTGTCGGGGCGGATGTCCATGAGTGTGCTGATAGAACGGCGCGAACGCCCCACGGCGAGGTCTTGGAAAAACTCACCCACGCGGTAAAAGAGCATGACCGCTACGCCTTCGGGGTATTCGCCGATGCTAAAGGCACCGATGGTGGCGATACTCATGAGGAAGTTTTCATCAAACACGTGGCCTTTGGTGAGGTTGCGCACGGCCTTGGCGACAATCTCCCCGCCGATGAGTCCATAAGCGGCCAAAAAGAGCCAAAAATCAAAGGGTGCGGGCGTAAAAAAGGCCCCGCTAAAGAGGAAAACGCCCAACACATAAAGCAAAAAACGCGGTGTTACTACGTGCTCTTTCCACGGGGATTCTTGGAGTGGGGTCACGGGCGTGTCAAGGGGTTTGAAAGAGACGCTGGGCTCTTGCGTGTGCACGAGGTGCTCGACTTCTCCCCAAAACGCGGGCGTGAGCGGGCTTGGGGTTTGGAGGGTGAAGATGCCTTGGGCAAAGTCGATGCGCGCATGTTCGATGCCACTGAGGCTATTGAGTTTGGTTTCAACTTTGGCGGCGCAATGGGCGCAGCTTAGGCCTTCGATGCGGTATTTTCGGGTGTGCGACATGGCTTAAGCCTTTTCCGTGACGTGGGCAAACCCGGTGTCAAAAAGCAGTTTGATGTGCGCATCGTCAAGGGAATAGTAAACCACTTTGCCCTCTTTGCGGGGTTTGACAAGGCGGGCGTTGCGCAAGACGCGCAGTTGGTGGGAGATGGCCGAATGGGTCATGCTAAAAAGTTCGGCGATGTCGCACACACACATTTCATTTTCCAGTAATGCGCCGATGATTTTGATGCGAGTGGTGTCGCCAAAGACTTTAAAAAGCTCCGCTAAGTCGTACAAATCCTCATCTTTAGGGAGTTTGGCTTTGACCGTTTGGATGACATCTTCGTGGATGATGGTGCATTTACATGTAAGCTCAGGCATAAAATTTCCTTGGTTTATAGATGAACATATGAATTAACGTTCATATGTTAGAGCAAAAAAGATAAAAAGGTTCTTAATGCCTTGCAAGGTTATTCACCAAAAAGAACATTCTCTTTTTGGTGAATCATTTTTGAGGTAAAAAAGCTGACAATCAAAAGTGTTAAGACGGGGATGAAGAAAAAGTAGAGCAAGAGCACATCAGGCCTAAAATCCCAATGGGATTCAAAGAGAAACATGCTGATAAAATAAGAGCTAACACTCCCTAAAATAATCCCCAAAACACTAGCACTCAGGGAGATTAGCCCAAACTCCATTAAAAAAGAATTTCTGATGGTGTTGTTTTTAACGCCAATCATTTTAAGTCTTAGCATATTATTTTTTTGTAAATTCATTTGATACTGGATGATAATAAAACTCATAAGAAGCCCGACAATGATGGAGTAGAGACTCATTTTATCGGTTATGGTTGTAGCATTTTTGACAAGGTTTGCAAAAGATTCAAATAAATTTTTTACATCGATGAGAGTCAAAGAGGGAAAAAGTTCAGACAGTTTTATTACCATTTGCTGTGCGTCATAATCTCCTCTTGAGATGGTCGCTAGTATTGTTTTGGGGGCATCTTCAAGGGCGCCTTCTTGTAAAATTAAAAAGAAATTTGGTACAAATTCAGCCCACTCAACGCTTCTAATATTTACTACATTGGCTTCCAGCTCAAGACCCAAGACATCAAACACCAGACGGTCGCCCAAGGCGATTCCTCTTTGGTTTGCATACCCTTGCTCAACGCTAACTTCGATGGGTTTAGAAAAATCTTCTGAGGTGTAAATGCCACTAAATGCGCGTCCTTTGACAATCTTTTCGCTCTCTTTTAATGTTGATCTGTAAGAGAGGTTTACTGCTCTATTTCTCAGCTCGTTTTTTTCTGCTTTGTTTTTTTTGTCCCCGTGTGCTTGTGTGTGTTCCGCAAAATCCACATCGTTCACTTTGACGATGCGTCCACGTATCATCGGCGAAACATTCTCCAAGCGCCCTCCCATGTCGCGCACGTGAGCGGCTAGGTCTTTGATTTGCTCTTCTTTTGCATCAAGCACAAAAAACCTAGGCCGCTCATCAACACTTTGTGTGAGTGCTGTGGATAAGGATGCGCCAACTTGAGGAATGAGGCTAAAGAGTGTTGTGCACAAAAAAATGGCGACAAACAGGCTCAGCGATGTTTTCTTTTGCCTGATAATATTTTTAATAGCCAAAGAAAAAGAGAGGTTTTTCAAGTGTCCAGAAAAATCCATTTTTTTCAACATAAAAGAGCCAACACCAAACAGCACAAGGATGACAAGGAGCAAAGCCACAGCAAAAAAGAACCCGACATTTTTACTAGGCGTTACCCCGTGGGCCAAAAGCAACAAGAGCCCAAGAAAAGGAGTAAAACTCAAAACGGTTCTAAAGAAGTGCTGCTTTTGGCTTTGAAGGAGCGGCAAAATCAAAGGGAGCCCTACGGTTAAACTTAAAAGCAAAAGTGCCAATGAAGCTTTTAAGAAAAAGGCGTACTCCAGTGAAAAATCAAAGTCAAAATCAACAATCTTTGCAACCAAGGGCCCTATAAACTGAGCAGAGAGCACAACAAGCAAAAACACAAGAATGCTTGAGATTGCAATCAGTGCAAACAGATGCAACAAAGTGGTTAGTACCAACTTTTGTTTACTAAGGCCCAAGTCGCTTAAAACGGTAATGTCTTTTTGATGGTTCCGAAGATACCCAGAATAGAGGTAAATAACCCCCACAAGACCCAAGAAAAAAGAAACAAGCGAGACCAAAGACAAAAAGTCTGTAATAACATTTAAAACACGCAGCAAACGGTCTTTTCCATCATTTGGCGAGAGAACATTCAGGTTTTGGTCGACGTTCTCTTCTAAAGTATTTTCAATTTTTTCCAAGGCGTCGTTGTCGAATTCTTCATGGAAAAGGTAGCTTAGTTTATACCTTGCTGTCGAGCCAAACTGCAGCAGTTCTGTTTTTTCTAATCCCGTTTCGCTTATATAAATTTTAGGTATGAAACCGCTAAAGCTCACGCTTTTTAGGGAATCTTTTTCTATGATTTTTGCTATTACAAAACTTTCTTTACCGATTTGCAGTGTTTCCCCGAGGGTCGAGCCCAGTAGGTCTAAAACCTCTTGATAAACCCAAATCTCGTTTTGTTTTGGTAAGAGGTTTGCATCGGGGTAGGTAGATTTGTCTTTAAAAACCAACCCGCCATAGTAGGGGTATCCTTCGTTTATCTTGACAAGTTCCATGAGCCTAGACCTTGTTTTTGAGGCTACCATACTCACTGTTGAAATACCCTCATCAAAACGCTTCACTTCAGGCAGTTGATTTTTAATAGACTCTTTTTGCTGGTCGCTTATGGGAAACCGAGAGGTGATCACAATATCTGCCCCAAGCAGTCTTTTTGCTTCTGATTCCAAGGATGCGTCTATGCTTCCTTTAAAAAATTGTAAAAAGACAAGCGCCACAATGGCCAAGCAGAAATTTAGTATAAAGATTAAGCTAAAAAATTTTGAACGCAACAGTGCTTTGAGAACAAGTTCTAAGACCAACATTACGTTAAGTTTCCTTGTGACAATTCGTAGGTTTTTTCACAACGCTTGGCGATATCTTTTGAGTGGGTCACAAGAATCAAAGTAGTACCGTTGGTTTTTATAAGCTCAAAAAGCATGTCCATAACGGCATTGCCAGTCTCTTCATCCAAGTTGCCACTGGGTTCATCCGCTAAAATTATTTTGGGGTTATGGATAAGGGCGCGCGCTATGGCAACACGTTGCTTTTCGCCCCCGCTAAGCTCAGAGGGAAGGTGTGCTAGTCTGTGGGCTAACCCTACGCTTTCTAAAAGCGCTATGGCTTTTTCTTTGGGGTTGGGGATGGCGCAGACTTTTGCAGGAAGCATCACGTTTTCAAGGGCGTTTAGGTACGAAACCAAATGAAAATTTTGAAAGACAAAGCCTATGTGGGTGGCTCTAAAATCATTCAGTTGGCTCTCCTGTAAGGTTTTGTAAGAGACGGCATTGAGGGTGATGTCGCCGCTGTCTGGCTTTATGATTCCAGAGATAAGCGAGAGCAAGGTTGATTTGCCACTGCCTGATTTGCCCATGATGGCGACTCTTTCGCCTTTTTCGACGTGAAAATTTAGATTTTCAAATATCTCAATTTTCTGCGCACCTTGATTGTATGATTTTTTTAATGATTTTAATACTAGCACTACAACGCTTCCTTTATAAATTCAAAAACGCTCTTTGCGATGTATTCATGGCCTTTTGCGTTAGGATGGATGCCATCTTCTTGGTTAAACTCTTTTTTGCCAGCAACCCCTTCTAGTAAAAAAGGCATGCTTTTTAGGGCGTATTTTTCTGCGAGTTCTTGGTACATTGCCTTAAAGCGCTCGGTGTACTGGGGGCCATAATTGGGCGGCATTAACATTCCTGCTAGTAAAACTTTTGCTTGTTTTTCTTGTGCGTGATTGATGATTTCTTCAAGGTTTTTTTGACTTTGTTCAAGGTTTAGCCCCCTTAACCCATCGTTGGCGCCAAGTGCGATGAAGACTATCGAGGGGTTCTTTTTCAAATACCACTGAAGCCTAGCAAGCCCATCGCTTGTGGTAGAGCCGCTGACGCCGCCATTGATAACGGTAACATTTTTATTAAGTTCGCTTTGGATTAAAGACGCAACCAGACTTGGAAAGGCTTCCTCTTTACTGACACCAAGCCCCTCGGTCAACGAGTCTCCTAAAAAAAGAATCGTATCGGCCTTGGCAAAGTGCAGGGTAAGTAAAAATAGGGCAAGTAAAATTTTTTTCATGCGTAATTCTATCTAAAACAAGTCAACAGCCAAACCCTTTACATGTAAAGGTTGTTAGAGTGTAAAAGAGAAAAAGGTGGAAACTCGTATCATTCCCCATTCACTCAAAAAGCATAGGCATTGGACTCATTCTTCAAATTTACTTAATATAAAACTAAGGAAAAAATGAGATAATTTTTAAAAAGTAAAATTAATTTTACAAAGGCATTTAATGCGTTTGATTATCGTTTTTGCCTGTTTTATTTTGTCGCCAATTTTTGCCTTGGGGCAAAACGATATTTTAACTATTAAAGAAAGAGAATTTGTAAGCAAATCTCCCCCTTTAAGATTTTCGAACCACATAAACTACCATCCCTATAGCTTTTTTTCAAACGATCTAGCACATGGTTTCATGGTGGACTATGTTAAAGTTTTAGGCTCGAAAATTGGCATACAAATAGAGTTTATAACTGCCGAACAGGCTACATTAAAATCACAATTTGAAAATGGGCACCTAGATGCCATGATGCCAGTTCTTACTGGAAAAGTTGATAATTATGAATTCCTAACCGATGCGGTTATTCCCGTCAACTTCTCCTTTATAACAAGAAAAACAGAAAATTCGATTAAAACATTAGAAGACATGCAAGGAAAAATCTTAGCCGTTACTGATAATTGGCAAAGAATGGAATTTGTAAAAAAATATTATCCTCAAATCAACATCAACACCTATAAAAATTCAAAAGATGCGCTTGAAGCTGTTGCATTTGGTTTGGCGGATGCGAGTATCGAAGATTTTTATGTCGCCAATTACATCACAAGTCGCCATATGTTAGGAAACTTACACACAATTAACCGATCAAAATGCGACAGATCAAGTGATGATACCTTAAGAATAGAATTTGCACAGCATGCTAAAGAATGGGTTAAAATTTTTAATAAAGCTATCGCCTCAATTACCGAAGAGGAAAAATACGCTCTTCATCAAAAGTGGTCCCAGTATCTTCTCAGCACACCTCCAGCTACGGTAGAATTAACGCCCCAAGAGAGACAATACCTCAACGCTAAAGAAAAAGTTATGATGTGTATTGATCCTGACTGGATGCCGCTTGAAGCAAACAAAGAGGGGCAGCATATTGGAATGTCTAAAGACTACATGAATCTCATAGAAGAAAAGCTTGGTATTCCAATAGAAATGGTGCCCACAAAAACATGGCTTGAGTCAATCGAAAAAGCAAAAGCAAGAGAGTGTGATATATACTCTTTGGCTATGCCAACGCCAGAAAGACGACTGTATATGGAGTTTACACAACCCTATTTAAGGGTTCCTTTGGTTCTTGCTACTGGTCCTGATGAACTTTTCTTTTCTGATATTTCCCTGATCAGAGACCTGCCGATTGGAATCGTAAAAGGCTACGCTTACGGCGAAATCTTACGAGTAAAATACCCCCAAATGCAATTTGTTGAAGTTGAAAATGTTCAAGATGGATTAAACAGGGTTCACAGAAAACAGCTCTTTGGTTTTATAGGCACTCTTGCAACAATCGGATATGCGATTCAAAAAGATTTTACAGGACAACTCAAAATCACCGGAAAATTTGATGAATTTTGGGAATTGGGAGTTGGCGTTAGAAATGATGCTCTGCATCTTTTTACAGCTTTTGAAAAGGCTATAGCATCTATAGACCCAGAAATCCACCAACAGATTTTAAATAAATGGATTGCAGTCCACCATGAAAAAGAGACCGACAATACTCTGCTTTTTCAAGTTTTAGGAGTAGCGGCTTTGGTGCTTATCTACTTTCTTATTAGACAAAGAGAGCTTAAAAAATACAATAAAAAACTTGAAATTTTATCAACAACTGATGCACTTACCGGCATTTACAATCGCCTAAAGCTAGATGAGATTCTCTCGTATGAATGGAACTATTTTAACAGATACGGACGAGATTATTCGATTATCCTAATGGATGTTGATGATTTTAAAATAACCAACGACACGCTAGGCCACAAAGCAGGAGATAAGGTTTTGCAAAGAATAGCCAAAATCATCAGTGAAAATAAAAGAGATAGCGATGTTTTGGGACGATGGGGCGGTGAAGAATTTTTGCTCTTATGCAAGGAAACCGACTCAAAAGGTGCCACAACAGTAGCAAAAAAGATACAAAACGCCATAAACTCTTGTAGCTTTAAAGAGCTAAAGCCACAAACATTAAGCTATGGAATAGCGCAATTTAGACAAAACGACACACTAGATTTAATCTTTACCCGTGCGGACAAGGCACTCTATAAAGCCAAAACATCTGGCAAAAACAGAATCATTGACGCCGAAGAGTTAGATGCAAAACCCTAATCCAACCTCTTCGTTAGAGAATCTTTAGCGATTGCTTGTCCAAATAAAAAAACCCTTACATGTAAAGCCTTTTATGTTTACATGTAAGCTTGCTTCTAGGGTATTTTTGATTCCCTTTTTGTCTTGGATGCGACCTTTACATGTAAGGATTTTTCAAACATGGTATAATCCCCGTTTTTAACCCCATTTTTCAAAGAAGTCTCATGATACAACTCACCAATGTTACCAAGCGTTTTGCCACGCGCGAACTATTTTCTAATGTCAATTTTCAACTCGGCCCCAAGCAACGTGTGGGCTTGGTCGGGCGCAATGGCAGCGGTAAATCCACTCTTTTTAAGATGATTTTAGGCGAAGAAGCCTTGGATGGCGGAGAGATTGGCATCCCCAAAAACTACAAAATCGGAGCCTTGCGCCAGCATTTGCATTTTAGTGAAAAAACCATCGTCGATGAGGTCGCCTTGGCGCTTAGTGAAGATGAAAAATACGAGATTTACCGTGTGGAAAAGATGCTCTTTGGTCTTGGATTTACTGGGGAAGACCTCGAAAAATCCCCCAGTGCCTTTTCAGGCGGCTACCAAATCCGCCTCAACCTTGCCAAGCTGCTCATCGCCCAACCCAATTTGCTACTACTGGATGAGCCTACCAACTACCTGGACATCCTCTCGCTTCGGTGGCTTAAAACCTTTCTCAAAACCTTTGATGGTGAAGTGTTGCTCATCACCCACGACCGCGACTTCATGGACAGTGTGACCACGCACACTATGGGCATCGTGCGGCGCAATCTGTTTCAGATTCAAGGCAATTCTCACAAGTTTTACGCCCAACTAGCCTCCAACGATGAACTCTACGAAAAAGAGCGCCAAGGACAAGAGAAAAAACGCAAAGAGTTGGAGGAGTTTATCGCCCGAAACAAAGCGCGCGCTTCGACCGCAGCCTTAGCTCAGTCAAAGGTAAAATTGCTTGAAAAAATGGACGTGATGGAAGAGCTTGAGAGTGAAAGCAAGCTCCGGTTTGATTTTAACTACCAAGAAACCCCCGCCAAAATCATCACAGAAGCCAAGGATTTAAGCTTTGGGTACACGCCAGACAACCTGCTGTTTGAAAAGATTTCCTTTTCCTTAGCCAAGGGCGAATGCCTCGGCATCATCGGCAAAAACGGCAAGGGAAAATCCACCCTTCTTAACGTTCTAGCAGGCGAATTGAAGCAAAACACAGGGGCGATTACTTCGCATCCTGCGACCGTGATGGGTCACTTTGGACAGACAAATATCAACCGCCTCAATGCTGAAAATACCATCATCGATGAGATTTACGTGGGCAACCCCAAGCTCGCGTTTTCCTCAGTGCGCGCCATTTGCGGCGGGATGATGTTTAGCGGGGATGACGCGAAAAAGAAAGTCTCACTCTTAAGCGGTGGTGAAAAAAGCCGCGTCATGCTCGGGCAGATTTTGGCGCGCAACGTAAATCTACTCTTTTTGGATGAGCCTACCAACCACCTTGACATGGAGTCCATCGAAGCCCTCACGGAAGCCATGGAGCGGTTTGAAGGTTCCATTGTGCTTGTCACCCACTCCGAAGAGCTGTTGCGCCGCGTGGCGGACAGGCTCATCGTCTTTACCTCCAAAGGCGCGGAGTATTTTGAAGATGGCTACGATGCGTTTTTAGAAAAAATCGGCTGGGAAGAAGAGGCGGGCGAAGCTAAGCCTAAAAAAGTTCCCAAGTTTGACAAATACCAACTTAAAAAACTGCGCACTACCATCATCAAAGAGCGTAGTGCTAAGGCTAACCCGTTAAGAACCCAAGTAGAAACCCTAGAAGCAGACATCATGACGCGCGAAGAAAAGCTCAAAACCCTCACCCAAGAGCTCGCCACCGCCTCAAGCACGGGCGATAGCGTGCGCATCAGGGAGCTCTCCAAACAAGTTTCCCACGAAGAACTCGCCGTAGAAAGCGCCTTTGCCAAACTCGAAACCGCCCAAACCAAACTCGACGCGCTGATGGCAGAGTTTGAAGCGAAACTAGCGGAGTTGGAGTAGGGCTTTGAGGTAGAGTAAAGGGTGGGGCATTTTTGTTTTTGGGCAAGCAGTAAGCCCCATTGTTGCTTTACATGTAAGTTAGCACTCTGGCCCCTGACAACTTAAGTCCTCTTCAATTAAGCACAAAGTATAATCAAACAATTTTTATAAAAACTCTTTTCGCTCAGTAGGAAAGTGAACCATGAAGGTTATCCACCTTTTTCTTTTAACTCTTTTTTTCTTCCATGCGCCCACACTTTTGGCCAATGCGCCCCTAGCTTCTTTGACCCAAAGCGAGCGAGCGTGGCTTGCAGAAAATCCAACCATTCGCGTAGGGATGGACTCGGATTATGCGCCTTATGAGTGGCTTGGTGCGGACGGGCATTTTGTGGGGATGGCGGTGGATTACCTGCACTTAATGGAGCAAAAGCTAGGCGTGCGTTTTGAGATTATCAAAGGCAAATCTTGGGATGAAGCCATTGAGATGACCAAAAGAGGCGAAATCGATCTTCTCACCAGTATCGTACAAACCCCTGAACGTTTAAAGCACTTTACCTTTTCGCCTCCTTATCGCAACACCAGAACAATGATAGTCGACAACGGCCAAGGCCATTTTATTGGAGATTTAAAGCACCTTGCGTCCAAAAGAGTAGCCATCGAAAAGGGGTACTTTACGCAAGAAATGCTCACGACCCATTACCCTCAAATCGAGCTTGTGTTGGTGGGTAGCACCGCCCAAGCCCTGCGTTATGTTTTAGAAGGTAAGGCCGATGCGTACGTGGGCGATATGAGCGCCATTGATTATGCGATGTGGGCGGAGGGATTACAAGGACTTCGTTTTTCAGGGCAAACCGAGTTTGCAAGCGAGCACCGTTTTGCCTTTTCAAAACATAGTCCGCATGTGGCTTCCATTATCAATAAAGGGATGGCTTCCATTACCGAAGAAGAGCGCAATGCCATCTACAATCGCTGGATTGGCATGCGTATCCAGCAAGGAGTTAAAGCGCAAACCCTCATGCTTTACGGCGCTTTTGTGGGGCTTTTGGCATTGGTTTTTGGGGTGATGTACTACAGGTTACGCCGTGAGATACAACACCGAAAAGCGATGGAAAAGCATTACCGTCATTTGGCAGAAGACGTGTTGGATGTCATTTGGCGAACAGACGGAGAGTTGCGGGTTACGTACATTAGCCCTTCGGATGAACGGCTACGGGGGTTTAAGGCCGAAGAGGTATTGGGCACGCATGTTTTTGAGATGTTTACGCCTGAGGGTGTTGAAATCCTTAAAGTGCAGATGCGAAAAAGAGCAGAGGCAGAGGCAAAAGGTTCTCCGATAGATTTTGCCCGTTTTCAAGTCCAGCATGTGTGCAAAGACGGGAGTTTGATTTGGGGTGAAATCCTCTCCAAGCCCGAGCGCAATGAAAAAGGGGAAATCATTGGCTACCACGGCATCACTCGCGAAATGACCGAGCAAAAGCTTTTGCAAGAACAGATTAGAAATCTAGCCTTTTACGATGCGTTGACACAGCTACCCAATCGTCTTTTGCTTACCGAGCGCCTGCATCAGGTTCATCTAAACAATAAGCGAGAATCTTGCTACAGTGCGGTGATGTTTCTTGATTTGGACAATTTCAAATCCCTCAACGACACCCACGGCCATAGCGTGGGGGATTTGTTGCTATGTCAAGTGGCTGAGAGATTAAAACAATGCGTACGAGAGGTTGACACGGTCGCACGGTTTGGCGGCGATGAGTTTGTTGTGCTTTTGGGTGGATTGCACGAAGAAAAAGAGATTGCTGAGCGTTATGCGGAAAATGTGGCGCAAAAGATAAGTAAAAGCCTTTGCACCACGTATATATTAAACGCACAAGACCAACGAGTAGAGCACCACTGTACAGCGAGTATTGGGATTGTTGTTTTTGATGCGGCAAAGGAGAGCGAGGACGATATTCTAAAACACGCCGATACTGCCATGTACAAAGCCAAAGAATCAGGCAAAAATACCATTTGCATGTGGGGCTACCTTTAGAAATGGAAGCAACACAAGGGTTTGATAATCAAGGAAAAGCTATTTTGCAACACAAGACGTTTCAAAAAGACAAGGTCTTTACCCTCTCTTTTGCCCACTTGGCGCACGATACCTACTCGGCCTTTTTGGCGCCCATTTTACCTCTTTTGATAGACAAGCTTGGGATTAGCCTTTTTATGAGCGCTTTTTTAGACATCGCGCGAAGTGTTCCTGCGCTATTAAATCCTTTTTTTGGCCTCATTGCCGAGAAAACGGGGATTAAATATTTTGTAATTTTAACCCCCGCTATTACGGCTATGAGCATGAGCCTCATTGGCCTTGCAACTTCGTATAGTGTGGTTTTTATCCTTTTGTTTGTGGCAGGTATTTCGGCCGCACTTTTTCATGTGCCTTCGCCTACGATGGTCAAAGAATCAAGCGGCGAAAAAGTGGGCACAGGGATGAGCTTTTTCATGGTCGGTGGTGAGCTTGCTAGGACGCTTGGGCCCTTGCTTGTGACCGCGGGAATTTCCCTGTGGGGGCTAGAAGGGATGTACAAACTCATGCCCCTTGGCCTCATCGCCTCCATCATTCTCTACATTAAGCTTAAAGACTTTGACACCAACAGGCCCGTGCAAAAACCAAAAGAAAAAGGCGACACCAAGCGAGTGCTAAAAACATTCACACCATTTTTAAGCGCTTTGGCGGGGTTTATCTTGTTTCAATCAGCCATGAAGCGTGCTTTGACACTCTACCTCCCCGTGTACCTCATCGCCCAAGGGCAAAGCCTGTGGTATGCGGGGATTTCCCTTTCTGTTTTACAGGGTTTTGGCGTTTTGGGCGCGATGTTTTCAGGGCATATTTCCGACAAAATTGGCAGGCAAAACACCCTTCTCGTTGCAAGCAGTGGTTCGGTTGTCGCCATGGCGCTTTTTATCTTTTCGGGGCATATGGTTTTTTTGGCGCTGTTGGGGCTTTTTTTGCTTTCAACTGGCCCTGTACTCATGGCAAGCGTGCAAGACACAAACTCCAACATGCCCACTTTTCTCAACAGCATGTACATGTCTATCAACTTTGGGGTAAGCTCTTTTGTTGTCTTTGGCGTTGGTTTAGCGGGGGATATTTGGGGTTTACATGTAACGTACATCGTCTGCAACATCATTGCCCTTGGGTGTATTCCTATGGCGTTTTTATTGGGAAAGGCTCTTTTAAAAGCGTAGTTTTTAACCCCATCTTCCCAAGCATGCCAAAACACCACGCAGACCACCCCACAAAAACAGCAGTGGCAAAAGCAAGGTATGGAGCACAAAAACAGCCATTATAGCAATCACGTCTTGTGCTGTTTTTTCAACCCGCTCTCCAAGTTTTTGAAAAAACGACAACTCTTTTTTTTCTATGGGGTTGAGTGCTTCGAGTTCCTGGGAAGTTTGATGGAGGGTTTGGGTGGCTTGCACGTACACAGGCTCTGTAAAATGGGCATAAAGTGTCGCGTTTGTCCACTCTAGTGTAGGCATCAAAAAACGTAAAATCACCAGTATTGTAAACCCGCGCAACACCCATGCACTCAGGGTTTCTAGGCGCGGCATCCACAGGAACACTAAGCCCAAGGTCCCCATGCAGGCTAATGCGATTTTTAGGGCCAAGACACCGCCCATTTCAATAAGTATTTTTTCTATGCCAAGGGCTACGGTGGCGACTAGCATCACCCATGAAAAACGCTCTATGAGGTCATTGATAGGGTCTAAAATCTCTCCCACTGAAAAGGTGGCGCTTGCAAAGACCACGGAGCCTTCTATCTGGGTTCCTTGGAGCATCGAAATGACACCGTTGAGTGCTCTGGCTACAGCAAACGTGGTCAATGCCCGCTCAAACGCTTTGTCGTGGTGCGTGTAGCTCATGCGCTCAAGCTGAGGTGCAAACGCAAAGGCAGATAGAAAGATAATTACACAAGAAAAGGCTATTTTTCGGGTTAGTGTTTGGGACACGGGAGACCTCCTTGCGTTACTGTTTGGTGATTGGGCGACAAAATTTTTTAGTAAAGTGTAGCACAGAGTGTGTGAAAATCTTTCTTTACATGTAAGGAATTTTTTGATAAAACGCCTCAAGACTATTTTGAATACCTCTGCAAAATAAATGCGCTTAACACACCAGTCGTTTGCTGTTTTTGCCTCAGATGTTCATCTGTTGGTCCATTAAGTAAAATTTATGTAGAATATTTAACCTTTTCCTTCAAAGAGAGCCTATGCAGTATTTGGCTAACAAGTTGGTTGTTCGTTACCTCCTTTTGCTGTGCACTACTTTCGTTTTATTTTTTTTGACAATTTTTTCATTGCAAGGATATGTGCGGTCTTTGGAGAGTGATATCAACAAAACTGAAGTGGAGTTTGAACGGCGCATAGAGCAAATTAATGCTGTGTATTCTCTTGCTCAACGTTTTCAAATCAAGATTCATACCATTGTATACACGGGACAAACTGCTCAGTTGCGTCAAAAAAAACTTGAAGAGATTGAAGCACTTACGGATGCTATTTTTACCCTCCATACGACACTTTCTTTGGCAAAATGCCTTGAAGATATCCCACAAACAACGCAGTTTTTAGATGAGTTGCCCCCTTTGATTTTAGAAGCAGAAGACCTTTTTAAGACCCTTTCTGAGGCCGTAGGCGAGCGCAATGCGTTACTGAAAAACCCTATTGCCAAACTCACCGATGTGGCTGCTCAGATCCACTCGATCAATAGAGATATCTACCTTAAGTTTGACACACTTTATGAGGTAGTGGAAACACTTCTTGAAGAGGCTAAAAAAGAAAAAATACTTCTTGGTCTTAAAAACAAAGAAACAAGGGCTCGGTACTTGCGTCTTGAAATCGTCATTGCTTCACTCTCTTTCATTGTTTTTATTGTGTTAACTGTGCTTATCCTTAGGCAACTCATTGGGCTTTTTAAACGCCTTGAACATCAACTTAAAATCGATCCACTCACCAAACTACCTAACCGTTTTGCCTTGTTTGAAGAGAGCAGTCAGTGCGCCGTGCCACTGTTTGCCATTACGAATGTGGATGGATTTAGAGCCATTAACGAACTTTACGGCACAGAGGCGGGCAACGAAGTATTGCTGCAACTTTCCTATTATTTGCGCAATTTTGCCAAAGATCACCAGCTCAAACTTTACCGCACTTCCGGGGATGAGTTTGTTTTTTATCATTGCCAAAATGGGTTTACCCTTGAGTCTTTTACTGCTACTATTGTTCCACTTTTGGAGGATATTAAAGAACACCCTTTTATAATCGAATGTATTGGAGAATCCCTTAAACTTTCAATGAGTTGTGGTATTAGCGGGCACACGAAAAACCCCCTGGGAAAAGCCGACATGGCGATGCATCGCGCCAAGGCAGACCAGCTAGTCTATGCTGTTTACGACGAAGAAAAAGATAGTTCAAGGATACTAGAGGAAAATCGCTACTGGATAGGTCAAATTCAAAAAGGCATCAAGAGCAATGCCTTTGAGCCCGTGTTTCAACCCATTGTGGATGTAGGTGGATATCCTGTTAAATACGAAGCACTGATGCGTTTAAAAACCTTTACTGATGAGGGCTTGGTTGAGTATGTCCCACCTTTTTATTTTCTTGAACTTTCCCATAAAATAAAATCCTACCATGTCCTTTCAAAAATGACCATTCTGAAAAGTTTTGAAATTGCAAAAAATCTTGGGACTGACGTGAGCATTAATTTATGCTACCAAGACATCATCAACACAGCCTTAGAAGAAGAGCTACTTGCAGCTATAAAGACGATGGGTATTGGCCCTAGAGTCACCTTTGAAATCACCGAGACAGAAGAGATTAAAAATTACACTACCATCAAACATTTTATGGAGGCTTTTAGGCCTCTTGGTGTGAAATTTGCTATTGATGATTTTGGATCAGGGTTTTCAAATTTCAGTCATATTGCACTGCTGAAACCCAATTTTATCAAGATTGATGGCTCGCTCATTAAAAACATCGACAAAGATACCTCATGCGAAGCTTTGGTTAAGGCTATCATTACCCTTGCACGCGAGCTAAATATTTGTGTCATAGCGGAGTTTGTACACTCGCAAGCTGTCTTTGAAAAATCAAAATCTCTTGGTATCACTCTTTTTCAGGGGTATTATTTCTCACCCCCTTGTCCCAAGCTTTCCCCTAAAGAAGTTTCACTTATGCCAGAGCAGTAGGTGTTTTTGTAGCCCAATCTTTTTTGCTCTGCAGTGTCTTTACATGTAAGGGGTAGTTTTTTGCCAGTATGGTTACAACTTCTTTTGTTTTGAGCTCAAAAGTGGCTACATGTATATATTTTTCAAGGTTTGTTACTTTCACTTTAGTCTTCCTTGTCAAACCCATCGACCACGATAGCGCCGATGGAGGCGGGCATAGCAACAATGAGCATGCGCTTTAGGGCTAACGCGGTTTCTGCAAAAAGTGGAAATTTATCTAGGCTTATCAAGATTAATGCCACAATCACCAAGGTGAGCCCATAGGCAATGAAAATTCGCAGGAAAAATGCCATAAGCCGTGTTTGTACACGGTGTTGGAAAATCCCCTGATAGGCATAAAGCCCTAAAAACACCAAAGAAAGCCCAACAATCAAAAAAAGATTTAGCGTTGGTAGGGTGATTGCGCTTTGCCACGCCTCTTCAGAAAAGGCCACAGGCACACCTAGTGCAAAAGCACCCACGCTAATTTGAATGGCATCTTCTTTGTTAAAGTAGATATTCACAGGCTTTCCCTTGGTCTATTTTTCTCTTTTGAGTAATTATTTTAGCAAGTATT